>CAYSMU010000186.1:0-6372 GCA_964432145.1 uncultured Chloracidobacterium sp. | reverse complement strand
AACTAGAAGGGCAACGCATCCTCGTAACCGGTGGCACCGGATCGCTGGGCCAAACCTTGATCAAACGTATTCTGACGGGTGAAATGGGCAAGCCGGCGCACGTAACGGTATTTTCTCGTGACGAGGCAAAGCAGCACTATATGCGCCTCGAGTTCATGCATCGTGAGGCGGCTACCGATGATGTCATCTACGAGAACTCTAAAGACGTCCTCAACTTCCGGATCGGTGATGTTCGCGATTATCCCGCACTTGTCGCAGCAATGCGCGAGTCGGACATCATATTTAATGCAGCCGCTCTCAAGCAGGTTCCCTCATGCGAATATTTTCCGTTCGAGGCAGTTCAGACAAATATCAACGGCGCAGTGAATATCATAAGGGCCATACGAGAGAATGATCTGCCCGTGAAGAAGGTTGTCGGTATTTCGACTGATAAAGCCTGCAAACCGATAAATGTCATGGGCATGACAAAGGCACTACAGGAACGTGTGCTGATCGAAGCCAATCGAGACTGCGCGAGTGTACAGTTCAACTGTGTCCGGTACGGTAACGTTATCGCGTCTCGCGGATCTATCATTCCGCTCTTTGTCGAACAGATACGTAAGGGAAAACAGATCACCGTGACGTTACCGGAAATGACGAGATTTTTGTTGAGCCTCGATCGGGCAGTCGATACGGTATTCGAAGCGATCGGAAGTAAGGGCCGGGGCTTTACCTTCGTCCCGAAGGTCGCGTCCGCCCGCATTACTGAAGTAGCAAGGGTATTGATGGGAGAAAAACAGCTTCCCATCACCTTTACTGGCATAAGACCCGGTGAAAAAGTTCATGAGATAATGGTCTCTGAGGAAGAGTGTTTTCGAACGGTGGAGGGCGGAGATTATTACGTTATCCTCCCGGTGTTGCCTGAACTCCGCGGCGATGAAGAGATCACTCCCGCACTCACTTCTGAATACTCGTCAAAGGACAATAACCTCGAGGGTGACGAACTTCGTGATCTCCTGGCTGAGGCGGGGGAGGATATCCGGCGATTCATGACTGCAGGTTAGCCGACGTATTTGTATGAAAATAATGACCATTTTCGGCACCCGGCCGGAGATCATCAGATTGAGCCTTATCATGCGGGTGCTTGATCAGCACTGCGAGCACGTCACCGTCCATACTGGACAGAACTACGACGAAAGCCTAAGCGATGTCTTCATTCGCGATCTCGATGTCCGCACTCCAGACCATCATCTCGGTATCAGATCGAAGTCGTTTGGAGAACAGATCGGGCACGTTCTCTCAAAAGTTGACCAATTGATTGCAGATCATAACCCGGACCGGGTGCTCATTTTGGGTGACACGAATAGTGCTCTTTCCGCGATCGTCGCTGCAAGACGTGGTATTCCGGTCTATCACATGGAGGCCGGGAATCGATGCTATGATGATCGCGTTCCGGAAGAAATAAATCGACGCATCATTGATCACTCGAGTACGGTGCTGCTTCCGTACACTGAGCGAAGCAAGGACAATCTCGTCCGCGAAGGGATCGAACGCGATCGGATATACGTCACCGGAAACCCCATAAAAGAGGTTCTTGACACATTTGAAGACAAGATCGAAGCGAGTGTCGTGATGACAGGCTTATCGGTGCGGCCGTTTGAGTTCTTTCTCGCGACTTTACATCGGGCCGAGAATGTTGACATTCCCGAACGCCTCGTAAGAATTTTTGCCGGCCTAAGCCAGGTTGCGGACAAATTTGGCAAACCGGTGCTGGTTTCGGTTCATCCGCGTACCGCCGAGCGCCTGGAAACGAGCGGGATCCGCCCGGACGCTGCAAAAATACGGTTGTTTAAGGCATTGGGGTTTTTCGACTTTGTGAAGCTGGAGAAGAACGCCCTTGCTGTGCTAACTGATAGCGGCACCGTTCAGGAAGAATGTGCGATATTTGGCGTGCCAAATGTCACGCTTCGGGACGTTACGGAACGTCCCGAAACGATCGAGTGTGGCAGCAACATCTTAACCGGATCGGACACCGTGTCGATAGTCTCGGCCGTCGAACTCGCGATAGCCCAACCGGCCGCGTGGACCGCACCGAAAGAGTACTTAGCAACCAACGTCTCGCAAACCGTGAGTAAGATCCTGCTTGGTTACCTGAGCCGGCGCCAACACACGTCATAGATGGAAATGGGCGAAAACACGCCGGATCTATCGGAAAAAATTATACCGGATACCCACGATAATACGCTCTGGGTGCTCACCGAGGTCTATTACCCTGAAGAGATCTCGACTGGTTACTACCTTACGACCATCGCCGAAGGCATTGCGGCATTTCGTGATGTCAAGGTCATCACCGGCCAACCAAAACATATGTCCCGGGGAATGCGAGCTCCAAGAAAGGAAACCCGAAACGGAGTTACGATATTTCGCGCCTGGGGAACCACGCTCGATAAGAACATACTGCCATTTCGTCTGATCAATATGTTCACGATCGGCCTCTCGGTCTTTTTCTACTCGCTCAGACACTTTAAACGGGGAGATCGCGTGCTGGTTTGCACCGCCCCACCAAGTCTGCCGATCACAACGATGCTCGCAGGCCTCATCAAAGGTGCGGGTTTGACGCTTCTTGTGCAGGACAGCTATCCTGAGATCCTGATAGCCGTCGGAACGGCTAAATCCGGCTCTCTTTTTGTTCGGACGGTCGATCGTTTCAATCGCTGGGTCTATAAATACGCTACAAATATTATCGTAATGGGCCGCGATATGAATGATCTGTTTCAGAAAAAGGCTGCCGGACTCGACGCGTCGATAATAACTATACCCAATTGGGCCGATCTCGAATCGATCCATCCAACCCCGCGGCATAATAACTCGCTACTGAGAGAATTAGGTATCTACGATAAATTCGTGTTCCTGTACGCCGGCAATATCGGGCATCCGACCGATGTCGAGACGATCGTCGAAGCCGCTGACCTTCTACGGGATCACTCTGAGATCCACTTCGTGTTTATTGGTGCAGGTGTAAAGAAGAAATGGCTCGACGATGCGGTTGCAGACCGGGAATTGTCAAACGTAACGATTCTCGACTATCGTAAACGTTCTGAGCAGAATATATTTCTAAACGCCTGCGACGTCGGACTCGTGGCCCTAATAAAAGGAATGTGGGGAACAGCGATGCCAAGCCGTACTTACAATATAATGGCCGCGGGAAAACCAGTTTTGGCCCTCACTGAAGAGGGGAGTGAACTTGCCCGCATTATTGACGAGGACCGTATCGGCAAATACGTTGAACCGGGAGATGCTGAAGCACTGAAAAATGAGGTTCTCTGGATGTATGAATCCCGGGAAGAAGTTGATAAAATGGGTGCGCGTGCACGAGAAGCGGCGTTGGCCAAATACTCAGCCGCGATAGCTGTAGAGGCCTATCGTGCCGCCCTTTCGTAAATCCAAGTTGACACGGCCACCGGCGTTTCGGTTCAATGATACTTGCCTCTTTGTTATGTTTCCGACCTTTGCCGATGGCGCCATTCGGCACTGAGCATTTTTACAGGAGCTAATTATTATAACTTACCGCTATTTTGGGCAGGCTGAATTGCGTAGTTGAGGAATGATCGGACTTTTTATTTTTCTTGCGATATTCCCGGTTGCGTTCCTTGCGGTGGGGCTTTACCGTAGGTGGGGCGTAAGAAATAACTTTCTCGCCGTCCCCAACGAACGAAGTTCTCATACCGAACCCACACCTCACGGTGCGGGAATTGTGATCGTCATCGTCTGCCTTGCGACCTACATCCCCATCTCGATCTTCATAATGGGAACATTCTCATGGGGCTATTTCGTGGGGGCGTCTCTCATCGCCCTAATCAGCTTTGTCGACGATTTTTACCCACTGCGTTTTCACTGGCGTCTCCTTGTGCACGCTGTTGCCGCGATATTGCTCATTGTCGATCTGGATACCTGGCACGGGATCACGATGCTTGGCGGGTTAAAGCTTGGGGTTTTCGGATATATCTTAACCTTCCTCTGGCTCGTCTGGATGGTCAATTCTTACAACTTTATGGACGGCATCGACGGACTGGCGGGGCTTCAGGCTGTTATCGCCGCCGTAAGCTGGTGCCTGCTATGCCGTATTCTCGATATGCACGGTATCTATTACTTCAGCGTCATCATCGCGGCATCGAGCATGGGTTTTCTTGTCCATAATCTGAGCAGATCCAAGATATTTATGGGCGACGTTGGAAGTGCGTTCCTGGGTTACACATTTGCAGCTCTTCCGTTGATGGGCAGGACGATGGCGTCGAAATCCCCCGACTTGCTGCCGATCGCCGCCGTCCTGTTCGTTTGGTTCTTCTTGTTTGATTCGGTTGTAACTATCACAAGGAGGGCCGTGAGGGCCGAGAAGATATGGCTCCCGCATCGCGAACATCTCTTTCAACTTCTGGTTATCTCGGGATTCTCCCACCGCCAGGTTACTGTGATCTATGGAGTATTGGCGTCCCTCCTTAGCCTCTCGGTGCTGATCTCGGTCCGGTATCGCGATGATATTGGCTTGGCAATGTTCCCGGTGGTGATCTTATTGACCGCGATGCTTCTCGTCGTTTGCTTTCGCCGCAGATTCTTCAGCCATTTGATAAACGCTCCCTCGGGAACGAACACCTAACCATGGCCGCCTCTAAGCAAGTACAAATTAGACCCTTCAGGTTCGAGTCTTTCGGCGCACGAATAGAGATCACCGGCAACAGCCAGGAGATGATAGATCGGGCCGCGGAGGTCTCAAAGGTATCGCTTCTCGGCAACGTCAAGGAGTTGGACGACGAGTCGGTCGATCAGGTACTGAGACTGACTCGAAACAATAAAGGGGAACTCAGCCTTGCTCAGAACGGAGTTCGCCTTGCTGCCGGGGGTACCGATGAAAGGGTTTTCTATAAGTATTTCGACACGATCGTCAGGGTATCTGTCGGCGAAGCATCGGCGGACCGTGTTTTTATTCATGCCGGAGCTGTCGGTTGGAAGGGAAAGGCTATAATTTTGCCGGCAGACAGCTATCAGGGTAAGTCGACGCTCGTCGCCGAACTCGTTCGGCGTGGGGCTGAATATTATTATGACGATTTCGCGGTGTTTGATAACGAAGGCATGTTGCACCCGTTTCACCGGCCCGTCGGCATGCGAACCAGCAGCGGTGAATTTGCTGTCTACCAGCTCACGGTCGAAGAGTTGGACGGCACTTACGGCCATGATCCAATCCCAGCCGGGCTGGTCCTGTTTACGGGCTACGAGAAATATGCTCGATGGCGCCCTGAGATAATTTCTCCGGGACAAGGCGTGCTCGAACTGATACAATATGCATTACCGATGCGTCGGCGGTCGGAATTAGCCTTTCGCGTGTTGAATAAGATCGCCAGACGTGCCATAATCGTTTCAAGTCGTAGAGGAACCGCTGAAAATTTCGCTAAAACCTTACTCAATTTCGTTGACAATCACGTAAATTGAGATAGAATTACGTTAATTGTATTACCGCTCTAACTAAGGTTTGTTTCAACTCAGTTTAAGCTTGACTGAAGCTAAACTTATTTTGCATAATAATTTCGCTTGGAGGAGATGATGAATAACCCGAACAATCCGATGGCCCGCCAGAATGGCCTTGTGGTTCAAGAAATGCCCGATGAGGTCCTGGTTTACGACCTGGACACCAATAAAGCTCATTGCCTGAACAATAGCGCTGCCCTCATTTGGAGAGCATGCGACGGCAACAACTCGGTTGCCGATATCGTCAGGCAGTTTGAATCCAACGGCGCCGGCAAGGTCACCGAGGATTTCGTATGGCTCGCAATTGATCAGTTGAACGAGAACAACCTACTTGAAAGCAAAGTTGCTCCGCGTTTCGCCGGTCAGTCGCGTCGTCAGGTCCTCAAGACGATCGGCCTTGCATCGATGGTCGCGATCCCGGTTATAGCATCGCTCGTAGCTCCGCAGAATGCGCTCGGAAGTGTATCTTGTGCGTGTACGGATGTTGGCCAGATGACCCAGTGTCAAACGATGACGGGTTGCCCGAGCCAAACTTGTAACGCGAACGGTCAGTGCGTCTAGTTGGCGGCCGTTGAGGGCTCCAGGTAAGAGATTTCGTTAAAGAGCTGTGAAGGTAGACTTCGCGGCTCTTTTTTCTTAGTTTTCCGGCATCGAGTCACCTCAAATTTGATAATCGTCTGTCATAGCTCTTGCCACGAAGGTTTAATTGTCAGATAGTCCAAGAAAAAGTGATAGAAAATGCTTCGAAGAGATTTCTGAGGGTTATAGCTTGGCATCCGCTTTTCTGTCTCCAACTCGTTTAGACACCTTTAGTTTGTTAATCTTCTTGTCATGGCTAGCCAGGAGGTCATCAGCGATCCGCAGATAGTCGAC
>CAYSMU010000185.1:0-6391 GCA_964432145.1 uncultured Chloracidobacterium sp. | reverse complement strand
GGCAAGTGACGGCAACGTATGTATGATGTCGCCGATCGATCCGAGCTTAAGGATTAACAGATGCACCATCTAATCCTAGAATAGTTGGCGATGTATCTGAAGTCGGGATTTCTGGAGTCCCAGCCAACTGCAACCATAAGTCATCTTTTCGAAATGACTTACCCGACCGAATGTCAAAAAAATTTGAATAGACAACTTGCTCACGTCTTTTGTAAACTGAAAGTTGCCCAATCCGACTGAGTTTTCTACTTAGAGGTTGTTAACTAATACTTTCTGCAAAGCCAGGCCGCACTGTACCTGCGTTTCGCTTATCACTGCCACTGATCAAGGAGCTTTTCCGTGAATAATGTCCGTATATTTCGTTTTCTTTTCGTTTTAATTCTGTTTTCCGTCGCGTTTCTATCGGCCTCCGCGTCGGCGGTGTCCGACGGCGGTGTCTGGACGCAGATAGACAAAAACGAGCTACGTTCCGCGGGAGCTGAGGTATCGAGCCTGCCGAGCGCATTTGAGGCGTTTCGTCTAAACCGGCCCGCGCTCGAGGCCATTCTTAACCGGGCTCCGGAAGAATACGCCCACGCGGCCGAAGTTATCCTCGACCTGCCGATGCCTGACGGATCATTTGGGCGCTTCAAGATCGAACATTCGCTCGTAGTCGAGCAGGGGCTTGTCGATAAGTACCCCGAACTTGGAGCAACTTATCGAGGTTACGGGATCGATGACCCGACGGCGTCGGTGAGATTCGACCTTTTACCGAATGGATTTCACGCGATGATCCTTTCCGCCAGCGGCAGCGTGATCGTCAATCCGTATCTAGATGAAAAGAACGACGAGTACATCAGTTTTCGGAAAAGCGATTCCCGCCGAATGACAAAGTTTGTGTGCGAATTCGGTAACGGCCTTGACGGTCTTTTCTCGGCAAAGGGCTTTGACCCGGAAGAGGTAATTATTGACCGCGTTCCCGAGGTTACTTCGGGAACGCAGCTTCGCACGTACCGGCTGGCGGTTGCTGCGACCAATGAATATTGCACCGCGGTAGGCGGCAATACGGTTGCCGGTTGTCTTGCCGCTCAGGTGCTGATCGTTAATCGTGTTAACGGTGTTTACGAGCGCGACGTTGCGATCCATATGAATATGATCGCGAACAATAATCTGATCGTTTACGCGGGCGATAACTTAGGCTGTGGAGGCGCTTGCACCGCTGCAAACGATCCGTATGCGAATACGAATGGCTCAACAATGCTCGGTCAAAACCAGTCAACGCTTGATTCAGTGATCGGGACTGCCAATTATGATATTGGACATGTTTTCAGTACCGGCGGCGGCGGCGTCGCAAACCTCAATGCTCCCTGCAGTTCGACTCTAAAAGCCCGCGGAGTTACGGGCCTGTCAAATCCGGTCGGCGATCCTTTCGCTATCGACTATGTTGCTCACGAGATGGGCCACCAGTGGGGAGCGAACCACACATTCAACAGCACGAACAGCAGCTGCAGCGGCAACAGAAGCTCGGGCAGTGCATATGAGCCCGGCAGCGGCATTACGATCATGGGCTATGCCGGCATTTGCGGGACGTCGGACCTCGCTGCAAACAGTATCGACACGTTTCATGTCAAGAGCATCGAAGTGATCGTCGCATACAGCCAGACGGGCAACGGCAATACGTGTGCCGTTACCACAGCGTCTGGCAACACTCCGCCTACGGTAACCGGGCCCGGGAATTTCAATATTCCGAAGCAGACGCCATTCTCATTGACGGCCGCCGCGACTGACCCGAACGGCGATACACTCACCTACGATTGGCAGGAGTACGATCTCGGTGCGTCGACCAATGCCGTACCCAACACCGACTCCGACGGAACCGCCAGGCCGATATTCAGGCCGTTCCTGCCGAGCCCGAGCGGCACCAGAACATTTCCGTCATTGACACATATTTTGAACAGCGCCAATGTTCCTCCCTCGACAACCGGCGGATTTCTGACCGGCGAATTGTTGCCGGCGATCACCCGGACAATGACATTTCAGGTCGTTGCGCGTGATAACCGTGCGAACGCCGGTGGGGTAAATACCGCGACATCGATAGTGACCATCGACGGCAACAGCGGCCCCTTCGCGGTGACGTCGCCGAATACGGCGGTCACGTACGCGGGAAATTCATCTCAGACGGTAACGTGGGATGTTGCGAATACGACCGCCGCCCCGGTAAGTGCGGCGAATGTCGTGATCTCATTGTCGACTGACGGCGGAACAACGTTTCCGACCGTTCTGGCGGCGTCAACCGCAAACGATGGAACGGAAACGGTGACCATACCCAACACACCGACCGCGACGGCACGCATCAGAGTACAAGGCGAAGGCAACATCTTTTTTGACGTGTCTAACGTCAACTTTACGCTAACCGCGGGCGGAGGAACTCCGACGCCGACCAATACTCCGACAGCGACGCCGACAAACACTCCAACGGCAACTCCAACAGCGACACCGACAAACACTCCAACGGCAACACCGACGAACACGCCGACCGCAACACCGACGGCCACGCCGACTGCGACGCCGACGAACACGCCGACCGCGACGCCGACGGCCACTCCTGCCGTAACACCGACACCGGCGATCAATCGCGTCGCCCGGGTGGTTTCGTCGATCGGCTCTCCGGGGGCTCCGGTTGTCGTGCCGATCGACATGGACTCGCTTGGTAACGAATCGGCAATGCTGTTCTCGCTCTCGTGGGATCCGGCGATATTGAGCAATCCTGTTGTCGCCCTGGGTTCGGGAGCACCTGCCGGCACGGCCCTGACGGTCAATCCGAATCAGATCGCATCGGGACGTATTGGGATTCTTGTCGATTCGTCTAACACATTTGCCCATTCGCCGCCTGCCCGTCAGGTTGTGACGATCACATTTACTGTCGCGGCCGGAGCACCGTTCGGTCCGACAGCCATCGCCTTTGGCGACGAGCCATCTGTCCGCGCACTCTCGGATCCATTTGGCAACACCCTGACGGCGTCCTACGCAAACGGTGTAGTCACGATCGCCGCTCCGGCATCGGGGTTTGAGGGCGATATGGCCCCGAGACCAAATGGTGACGGAGTCGTAAACTCCACTGATGTCATTCAACTCCGGCGTTTTGCAACCGGATTGGATGTCCCGGGCGTGGGCACGAACGAAGGCCAGCGAGCGGACTGCGCACCATTTGCCACGAATGGCGACGGAAACATCAATTCGGGTGACGTTATCCAGGGTCGGCGATTCGCGACCGGACTCGATCCCCTTACGCCTGTCGGCGGCCCGGCGGTTGGTACGTCGATAGTGCCGGAGTCGGTCACATCGATAATCGATTCGATCTACGAGTACATTTTCGGAAGAGAGGTAAGGATCGGGAGAGCTGAGGCCGCCCAAGGGACGGTGACCGTTCCTGTCGAGATGGCTCCGGCAGGCAATGAGGCAGGCGTGAGCTTTACGCTGGAGTACGATGCCGCGAAGCTGTCAAATCCCAGGGTGATATTGGGTGACGCCGCCCCGGCAGGAGCGATCCTGACGGTGAACACCAATGAGAAAGGACGTATCGGCATTTTGGTGGATTCGACCGGGCCGGCGATCGCGTCTGAGACCTCGAAGCGGATCATTGTGGTGACCTTTGATGTCTCGCCCGATTCGGGTACCAGATCCACCGTCAATATCACAGGATCGTTAGCACCTCAGAGCCTTGCCGATCGTAACGGAAATATACTGCCGGCACGTTACTTTGGCGGTGTCGCGATGTTAGGGGAATGACTCACGAAATCGTGAGATCTGAACCTTTCTGTTTCGTTGCCCGGGCGGCCAGAGTGCTGCCCGTTGCTACGTTCAAAGCTCGCGGAACCTATCCATCTACTATTGACACCCGTAGCATATATGCTATATTGCTTGGTTAGCATTTAACCAAATATAAGAAACGGGAGTAACCGACTTGGTTTTACTCTATAGCGCGTATCGATTCGTATCCTTCGGGACACGGTATCGCTACGTGTTATTGCCGCATTGGTGCAATTGTGCGTGCCGCAGTTTCGTGGTGCGGGTCATCCCGGTTCATTTTCACGTCGATTCTTAGGTTTTGGGTTGGCGGCCGTGGCTCTCAATTGCTGCAGCCGAAGCGTTGGTCATTTGAGGAGGCTCGAAATGCATAGATTCAATCTCAAAGGTTTTGCAACGATTTGCATCGCCGCGGCAATTTTGTCGATTTCAGTCATAATGTTACGATCCGACGCTGACCGACCAGCCGTCAAAGAGGCAATAGTAACGTCCGGTGTTTCCGCGGCACACGATATGCAACCGGTGCGCCAGGAGGACTCTGCTAACTCCGTTCTTGACCTTGAATTGCGTCCCAACTCTAGTTCGGAGGTCAAAAGTACCGAACCAAGAATCCAGGCCCGTGAAACAAAATTATCCGTGGTGTCCGAGTTGGTAACGATTCGACCGAATCTACTGACATTTGAGCCACGCCATTCTCCGGGACCTGATATGTATATCAATACCAGTGAATATTATACGGCGATACGAAAGGCCGCAAGGGCCGAAAAGGCGGCACTTTTGAATCGTCCGGGTTCGGACGGAGAAGACAGCGCGGCCGACGATATCGAAGGTGCCCAGGAATATGAGCTGTCGATTACCAAGGATCCGGCTACAGGCAAGATCCCAGACGGTATTTTTGAGGCAGAACGACAACAGGCATTCGAGATCCGGCAAATGCAGGAGGCTAACAATATTCCCGAACTTGGGACATATGGTTTTGTTGGCCCGGACAACCTTGGTGGCCGTACGCGCGCTATCGTCTATGACGTTAGATATAATGGGACCTCAAACCGGACTATCCTCGCCGGTGGTATCAGTGGCGGCGTCTATAAGTCGACCGATGACGGGGCAACTTGGGTGAGGAAAAGCCCGCTCGGTGAACATTTTAGCTGCACAAGCATCGCTCAAGATCCGAGGGTCGGGTTTCAGGACACTTGGTATTACACAGTGGGAGAGGCCTCAGGAAACTCAGCTTCGGGAGTTTCGGCGTTCTACCTTGGTGATGGCGTATATAAATCGACGGATAATGGCGAGACATGGTCTCGCCTTCCCGCATCGAATACCGGAGCGCTTGAAACCTTTGACAACCGAGCCGACCTCATCACACGTGTCGTTGTTGATCCGGCGAACGGCAATGTCCACGTCGCCGCCCTAGACAGAATACTCCGATCCACCGATGGCGGAACTACTTGGGGCACTGCGTTAACGTCGGGTTCCGGAAGTTTTGGTTCAGGTATGGTCACCGATATCGTTGTAACCTCAGGTGGCAGGTATTACGCTGCATTCGCAGGCGGTTCCAACTCGGCGCCGACGGATATGCCCGGTGTATGGACATCTACCACAGGTGCATCGGGGTCATGGACAAGGATCGCGGGGCCCGGCGGAACCCCAGCCGGTTGGAACGCTAACGGAACTTATGGAAGGGTCGTACTGGCGATCGCTCCGAGCAGTCCGGATATTGTTTACGCATTATACTGGAATAATCTGACATATACTTGCGGCGCGCCGGCGCCGGAGGCAGAACTCTATCGTTGGAACAACGCTACTACGTCCTGGAGTGATCTTTCCGCGACGCTGCCTGATGAGGCTGGATGTCTTGCCGGCAACGATCCGTTTGCCGCGCAGGGCGGATACGATCTTGTTGTGGCAGTGAAGCCCGACGATCCGGCAACTATCTTTATAGGCGGTACGAACATTTACAGGTCGACAAATACGGGCGCGACTTGGACGAGGATAGGTGGCTACGCATCAACCGCGAATTACGCCCTTTATGCGTCCTCTCATCCGGATATTCACTCCATAGCCTTTCCGCCGACGAGTTCGACGACAATGCTTTGCGGCAATGATGGCGGCATTCAGCGAACAACCGACAATTTGGCAGGCGCGGTGACATGGTCCCAGATCAACAGCGGTTACCGAACCTACCAGTTCTATTATGTTGTAAACGACCCACGCAGCGGAAACGACAAGGTGCTCGGGGGAACGCAGGACAACGGTACCACTCGTAATGTAGGTGGAAGCGGAAGCACGTTTGAAACTGTATTCGGAGGAGATGGGGTCTCGGTTGGGTTAACCGATCTGATCGGCGGAACTCAATACGAATATGTCGGCTTCCAATTTGGGTACATATTCCGACGCGCGTCGACCGGTGGGTTGGGAACCGGTACGAATATCACGCCAACGGGCGAGGCTGATACAGGCTTGTTCGTAACGCTCTTTAAGGTTGACCCGGACAATACCGAACGAGTCTATTATGCGAATGATAATATCCTATACCGTACGACGTCCGGCTCGACGGTTACGTCAGGTACATGGACGTCGATGACAGGTGTCGCGACAGCTGTGG
>CAYSMU010000184.1:0-6450 GCA_964432145.1 uncultured Chloracidobacterium sp. | reverse complement strand
GTTGTAGATCAGAATATACATTTTCCTTGAAAAGCATACAGAAAAAAGACTGATCTCTAAAGATGCGAGGCAAAACATTCAGGTGATTTGTCCGAATGCGGAAATTGAGCCTAAATTCCTAAAGAAGAGTGGACGATTCACATAGTAGATCTGCTAAGTTCGCAGCAAATCGTTGATTATCCGGCGTTTATTGAATAAGTTCACAAAAAAGACGGGCCTCTTCAGCCCGCCTTCGCTTATAAAAATTGAACCGCGATTCATCCGACGAAATCTACCTTGACTTTGTGTGGGATAATTCCTGCCTTGTGCCCGTCGGCGAGCAGTCGTTTGACCGCCTCGCGGCCGCGTTCACCATAATCGAGCGTGAGGTCGTTGACCCACATCGCGACGAAGCGGTCGGCAAGAGCGGGCTCCATATCGCGGGCAAATTGCATCGCGTATGCAAGAGCATCCTCGCGGTTCTCCATCGAGTACTGAATGGAGCGGTGCAGGTGCTTCGAGACTTGTTCCATCAAATCCTGGCCGAGGTCGCGTCGAATCACGTTACCGCCCATCGGCAACGGCAGGCCCGTCTTTTCGTGCCACCATTCGCCGAGATCGAGCACCTTGTCGAGACCGAGTTGGTTATAATAGAGCTGTCCCTCGTGGATAAGCAATCCCGCGTCCACGATCCCGGAACGTACTGCGTCGATGATCTCGTCAAAGGGGATCACGACATGCTGAAAGTCCTTGTTGTATAGACGCAGTGCAAGATACGCGCTGGTAAGCTCACCGGGAACCGCGATCTTCATCTGGCCGATCTCGCTGGCGTCACGAGGTTCTTTTGTGACGACTATGGGCCCATATTTATCGCCTATACTTGCACCATGTGGAAGCAATGCGTACTTGTCGGCGACGTATGCATAAGCATGAAACGAAATGGCGGTTACATCGAAAACACCATTCTTGGCGTCTTCGTTGAGCGACTGGATGTCCTTGAGCGTGTGCTCAAACTTTAAGCCCTCCGTCACAAGCTTGTTCGTGGCCAGGCCATAGAACATAAAAGCGTCGTCCGAATCGGGTGAGTGGGCGACTGTTATGGTGCGGATTCCTGGGATCTCTTGAGCCTTTACTGCCATATACTACACGCGGGAAAAATACACATTTGTGTCATACAAAACCTTAATTTTACCGTTTTCGTTGTGTTTGGCAAATAGACTGCGGAGTTCGTCGATCATCTGCGGGTAAACCGCGTCTTGCTCTGACGGCATATACGAGGCCGAGAGCATTCGGCCCTTGAGGCCGTCAAAGTCGAGGTCCTGCAAATTAGGGAACGTCGCCGAACTCACACCGTTGTCAAAGTACTCGTCGAGCACCGACGCATCAAAACGGTCATGCCGGACGATTGAATAATCGGTCGAATATTTTATAAGCAGATCTTCATACTCGATCAGGAAGGGCGTAGTGCCCAGCTGGCGCTCGTTCCACATCAGTACGATGTGGCCGCCGGGCCGGACGATCCGTTTGAATTCGGGCTTTGTTCGTGTGAGGTCAAACCAATGAAATGCCTGTGCCGCTACGGCAAAATCGACCGATTCGTCCGGCAGCATCGTTGCCTCAGCTGTTCCGTCAACGGGAACAAAGCCGGGGAACTCGCTGAGGAAGCTGATCGCCGCCTCGCGCATAGCTTTATTGGGTTCAACACCAAACACGCGATTGCCGTTCTCAAGAAACAGCTTCGTCGAAATGCCCGTACCGCAGCCGATGTCGGCGATAACCTGATCTTTGGCCAGGCCGCACTTCTCTGCAAGATACGCGACGATCTCGCGAGGATAATCGGGCCGATATTTCACGTAATTCGCAACGCGGTTTGAGAACCGCTCGACGGTGTCAGACATACTAATCTCCGGCAAGAAAAAACGTCATCTTCCACTTGCCTCGAACCTTTTCAAATCCGGCCCGCAGGTCGATGCTGCTTCGCACGAAGTCTGCACTGACGAACCCCTCCTTTCCGCCAAGCGTTTTTACCTTGTACCACGTAAATCTGCGGTCATCGTCGCGTGCGGCGTTGTTCATTACCGATCTTTCGGTATCAACTCGGACAATGTTGTACGAGAGGCTGCCGATTATCTTGCCGTCCTTTGACGGAGCGTCGCGAAGGTTGACGTTATTGCCGAAAATGGCGAGATATTCGAAGGCATCGAGATCCTCAGGCCACGCGCTGAACGTGTACGGAGCGGTAAATAGCCGACCTTTCTCGGCAAATCCCCCGCCGTTCTTAATCACAGTAAGGAATTCGCTCCAAAACTCGCTGCTCTTGCTCGTGAGTTTCCAGGTCTTTTTGAAATTGGCGATGCCATCCTCGCCGCCAAATCCGAGTTTTATCCTTGGATCGATGATCGAGTAGATGTAAATGGCGTCACGGCGTTCGGCGGCGGCGATCAGCTTCGTGCGAAACGCAAGGAAAGACGGATCCTTCGTTGCCTCATCGATCGGTTTTAGAAAACGCTCCTGCGCAAATGTGTTTACAGCCATCATTGCGGTCAGCAAGGTCAAAAGGCATATCTTTCTGGTCATAGTTTCACTCGCCTCAATCATCCATTGCCGCCCGCTCACGCAGGCGGTTCTGAAACCTCTTCGCCCGTCCACTGAGACTTTTTGGAATGCGGGATATCGAACTGATCCAGGATGCGGAAACAAAGATGCTCGACAAGTTCGTCGATGGACCCTGGCCGATGGTAAAACCCCGGACTTGCCGGCATTATGCGTGCTCCGGCATGCGCAAGTCGAAGCATATTTTCGAGATGTATCGCGTTGTACGGGGTCTCGCGAGGCACGAGGACGAGCCGTCGGCCCTCTTTCAGGCAGACATCAGCGGCACGATGGATGAGATTTGTTCCCGCGCCCGAAGCGATCGCTCCCAACGTGCCCATCGAGCACGGGACGACGATCATTCCGGCCTGTTTGTTCGAGCCCGATGAAGGCTTTGCAGCCAGGTTGTCGAGCCGCCAATACCGTATGAGCTTGGAATCGGCTCCGAGGCCAAGCCATTCGTTCAACTTTGCCCCGTTCGGATCCTTTAGGTTAACCCCCAATTCGACCTGTGCGACCGTCGCCGCCGTTCCCGACATAATGAGATTGATCGTCTCGACAGCCCCGCTATCGGCAAGCAGCTGCAGCGTACGCTTCGCGTATATCGTGCCGGAAGCACCCGTGATCGCGACGGTAAGTTCCATATTGGACGATTTTACTGTTTTGAGCGAATAAATGCATCAAAGTGTAATGTATGACGACTTACGGTCGCTCTCGCACGGACATGATACGCTCCGGACAGAGACACCTGTGCACACTATGAAGCAATTTTCAAAGAATATGGCAAAACGACTTACGCTTATCACGCTGGCAATTTCGGCGTTGATCGCGAGCGCCGGGGCTCAATCAACGGGCAAGCCGCCGATCATCATAATTCCAGGGATCAGCGGTTCGCAGCTTGTCAATCCGGCGACGGGCAAGTCAGTTTGGTTCAGCATCAAACGCGATAAGGATGATGACCTGCGTCTCCCGATGACGTCGGCCGTATTGAGCAGAAACCGCGATGGCCTACGGCCCAAGGATATTATTCGCACTGTAGAACTGCCTGTGCTGCCCGACGTCGAGGTCTATCAAACGCTGATAGACGCATTGAAGGAACGCGGCTATGCGGAGGCGTCGTGGAACACCCCGAAAGCGTCCGATGTCTTTTACGTATTTGCCTATGACTGGCGTCGTGACAATGTCGAGTCGGCTCAGTTGCTGATGCAGAGAATGACTGCGGTGAAGCGGCGTTTGCGGTCGCCGAAACTGAAATTCGACATTCTCGCACACTCAATGGGTGGCCTCGTTGCTCGTTACGCTGCGATGTATGGCTCAGCCGATCTGCCTCACAGCGGCTCGCCGGTGCCCACATGGGCGGGAGCGGCTCATATCGACAAGTTGATGATGTTCGGCACGCCGAACGAAGGCTCTTTCGCCGCGTTCGACACGTTGCTAAATGGCTACCCGATCATCGCCGACCGCAAGCTTCCGCTGGTCGATGATCTTCGTCCTGAGGACGTAATGACCAGCCCGTCGGTATTTCAGCTCATTCCTCACCAGAATTCGGCCCGTTTTCTCGATGAGGAATTGCAGCCTCTAAAGGTCGATATCTACAATGTCGAAACATGGATCAAATACGGGTGGGGAGCGATCACGGAGCCGAAATTTCTAGGCAAGCTCAGAGATGCCGAAAACCTCGCCATGAAGAATAAAGACATCAAACCCGTCAAGCTAGATAAGGATGCTAATCTTGACGATCGAATATTGGCACGAACCACATACGCCCAGGTGCGTGCCTTTATGGCTGCAGCTCTCGATCGGGCACGGCGGTTTCACGCTGCTATAGATGCCACGAGTAAGACCACGCCCGTTCGCTTATTCGCCTACGGCGGCAATTGTGCCCCGACACTCGACGCCGCAGTCCTTATCCGCGACGAAAAAAAGGGCACTTGGACAACACTGGTCGACGCCAAAGATATAAAGACCTCCGACGGCAAGCACATAAAAAAAGAGGAAGTAAAAGCCGCGATGTTCACGCCCGGAGATGGACGCGTAACCAAACGCTCACTCCTCTCCGAGACCGAATTGCCAAACGGTGGCCCTGAAATGGTCAAGATCCCGCTCGCCTCGTCGTTTTTAGCATGCGGCCTGCATACCAAGCTGTTTCTCGAAAAGCCGATACAAGATAGTTTTTGGAGTGCTTTAGTGGTTAGGAATTGACCGGGCCTCAAGGATTCAGAAGAACCAACAGCCGATCAGCCCAGTCAGATCTTGAGTTTTTGAGGATCTCATACTGCACCTGTGCCATCTCGCGGTTACCAAGTTTTAAGTAGGCCCGGCCGAGGTTATAACGAGCCTTTTCGAGATCGGGGTTATAGCCCAGCGCGTTGTTGAATGCCTCGACGCTCTCTTCCGGATCTCGAGATAGCATTCTCCGGCGTAGTTATAGGTCCGAGCGTCGGGCTTATAGGTTTTCAGTTGCTCGAAGAGAACGGCAGCCTCGGCGTACCGCTTCTTTGTGAAAAGTGCCAGACCGAGTTTCTCGATGGCGTTTGCGTGGTCTGGTTTGAGAGTGACCGCCCGTCTGTAGGCAAGTATCTCCTCGTCAGTTCGGTTTAATTTATTGTACGACAGGCCGAGTGAATACTGCGTTTCTGCGTCATCATCGAGTTTTATCGCCGTGCGATACGCATCGACAGCCTCTTTGTACTGGCCCAGAGCGTAACTCGAAGCACCAATATTGATGAAAGCCGCTGCCCAGTCCGGGCGAAGCTTGGCGGCCTGCTTCGAAGCACGCAGCGAGTCGGCGTGCTTATTCAGTACGCCATAGCAATAACCGGCTTGATACCACGCTTCGGCGTAGTTCGGATCTGCCTCAGCAGCCTTCTCAAAGTAGGGCAACGCTCGCGAATAATCGTCAAGCGAAAGCTGCGCAAGGCCCTGTGAATACAATCTTTCCGCCGCTGTACGTTTATTCCGCTGTGCCTCGGCCGAAAGCGACGCAAATGATTGCAGATCGGTGATCTTGAGCTGCGAAATTCGGTCTGCAGGCACGGCAAAGTTCAGATTCTGACCCTCGGCGGCCTGCAGCGTAGCGACACCGATAACCTGGCCGGCCATGTTTACAACCGGTGAACCGCTCGACCCGGGGCTGATCGACGCAGTTATCTGGATGATCTTGCCGTAGCCGGATATTTCGCGGACAGCCGAAACGATGCCGTTCGAGACCGATCCCTCAAGCCCGTAAGGATTGCCAATGACGACGATCGACTCGCCCTCTTGTGGCACCGTCCTGACCACCGGGAGCGGCACCGCAAGCTCTTTTGGGACCTCGACCAGCAGAAGGGCAAGGTCGGCCTCTCCGTCCACTGCCAGTACGCCTTTAACCGGGAATTTCCTGCCGTCAACAAGATGTACCTGGACCCGGGCCGACCGCTCGATAACATGGCGGTTCGTGATGATCCTGTCTGTGGCGATAAAGAACCCGCTGCCTCGGGCAATGGTATTATCCCTTGCGTCAAAAACCTCAATAGCAACGGCAGAAGGCTTTATTCGCTTCACAAGCTCCGGCAAAAAATCTTGCGCAGCCGTAGGTGCCGCGAAAAACGCGAAGCCCAAAAATGAAGATAAAAGTAACTTTACAGTTTTTCTGGCAGTCATTCGATCAATCGCCAATTATATGTTCTTTCACGCCGGCGACCAACCTTTTCCGCAAATACTTTGCGTGGTTTGTAGATTTAGATGAGTTTTCGACGTTGAAGCTCGACTAAAAATGTGTCGGTGATAGTTCCGAGGTGTGGTAGACTGATCCAACCTTAACATTAGACCCCGCATTTGGGATTATGAAGAGCCTATCAGCCATCTTGATCGCGATTTGCATTACGTTGACGACAGTAG
>CAYSMU010000183.1:658-6459 GCA_964432145.1 uncultured Chloracidobacterium sp. | reverse complement strand
CGGTTTGTCTGGCGGCACGAGCACGGCCATCGAGATCATTTTGACGCCATGCGCCTCGATCGGCACCAATTTGCCCTCGAAAACCTCGGGCTGATCGTAACCGGTTCCGAGCATCATCGGCACGTTCGGCCCGTAAACATCGGCGTCCATGATACCGACCTTTGCACCGTCCTTGGCAAGCGAAACGGCGAGATTGACCGCAACGGTCGATTTGCCAACGCCGCCTTTGCCGCTTGAAACCGCGATAATGTTTTTGACGCCGGGAATGGCGATATTATTCTTGATCCCGCGTCCCTGGGGCACCTCGGCGTCCATCGTGACCTTAACGCTCGTCACGCCCTCCAGGCCGCGAACGATCTCGGTCGCTTGTGCCTCCATTTGCTCCTTCACCGGGCAAGCCGGCGTCGTGAGCATAATGGTAAACCGGACGTCGCCGCCCTTTACCTCCAGGTTGTGGATGAAACCGAGCGTAACGATGTCTTTACGCAGATCGGGGTCAATGATCGCTTTTAGCGCTTCCAATACAATTGTTTCTGTTAATTGACTCATGTTTAAAAACTAGATTGTAACAAATCGAGGCCGACTCGTCCGCAAAGAACTGGAAGCTGGAAACTGAAAGCTGAAAACTGGAAGTATACCCTGTAATTCGAGATCGATTAATTCAACAGTTTCGAGTTTTCAGTTTTGAGTTTCCAGTTTTTCCGAAAGAGCCGGCGTTTCATACAATCTAGGTATGGGTTTCGAACTGAGTGTTTATCAGCATATTCGCAATGGCGGCACCGGTTTTTACGAGCAGGAACGCGGCCTAGTTGCCGTTTGGGGCAAAGAAGCTGTCCAATTCCTCGACGGCCTGATCTCGAACGATATGAAAACGCTGGAAGACGGAGCCCAGATGCTTGCGGCGTTCCCAAATGCTCAAGGTCGTCTGCTCGCCGTCGTTCGCGTACTTAGGCAAGGAGAACGATTCTTGTTTGAAACTGAAGGTGCGACGCGGGAGAAAGTTTTTAACAATCTGTTTCGATTCACGTTCGCAGGTGACTTTTTTGTCGAAGATCTTTCAGATCAGTATCGATATTTCGAGGTTTTCCAGTCAGAACCACCTGCGGTAGCGGGTGGTTTAACGTTCGGCAGCAAATCACCAATCGGAGTATTTACACCGCTCGCCAAAGCCGAACAGTTCGTCCAGGCAATGACCGCAAACGGAGCCCTCGAAATTTCCGACGACCTCTACGAAACCCTGCGCATCGAAAACGGCATCCCGCGCTATGGCATCGATATGGACGAAACCACCATCGTCCCCGAGCTCGGCCTCGACGGCCTGATCTCGTACCACAAAGGCTGCTACATCGGCCAGGAGATAATTGCGAGAATTCACTTTCGGGGGCATGTAGCAAAGCGGCTGACGGGCCTCGTGTCGGAACCGGGAGCGGTAGCGACTGGGCTCTTACCCGGCGCAGAATTAACAATCGAGGATGGAAAAAACGCAGGCAGGGTCACGTCGGTTACATATTCACCAAGACTCGACACGAATATCGCACTCGCATACGTCCGATATGATTATCTTGCCGCGGGCACTGAGCTTTTAGCCGGCGATGTCCAGGCCGTGGTCACTGATCTGCCGTTTATCGGCTAGTATGAACGTTGCTCAACTCAATATGGAAGAACTCGACCTCGATCTACCAAACGCCAAGCTCGCATACACGATCATTCAATCGCTGCTCGACGGCCATGAAGCCCTCGGCGACCTGCTCGTCGTTATGGCGCACGCTCTGGACGAAGACACACTAAAGGCATTGACGATGACCGCCGAATGGCAGAAGTATCTTGAATCAAAACGAAACCTAGAGACCACGCACCAGCAGATCGAGAAATTGACTGGGGTTCTTAAAACGATGGAAGCGGATTCAACCACATAGTTACATAGGTCACATCGATATTATCTTTCTATGTGGTCTATGTTCCTATGTGGTTAACAAATCAAATGTACGACCTGATCATTATCGGAGCCGGCCCGGCGGGCATAACAGCAGCTTATGAAGCCAAAAAAGCAGGCCTCAGCTATCTCGTCATCGAAAAAGGCCTTATCGGCAACACTATCTACAATTATCCGGTCGGGCTGACCGTGTTTTCTACTACGAACGAACTTGAGATCATGCCGGGCGCGTTGGATCCCGCCCGCGAAAAGCCGACGCGCGAGGAACTGTTGTCGTACTATGTGCGGTTTGTGCTCGATAATGACTTGAATGTTCATACCGAGGAAAAAGTCGAGCGCGTGATCAAAAACTCCCTTCGTGAGGCGGGGAGTCTGGAATATTCCGTAATCACCGAAAAGGCGGAGTATCAGACAACGAATATTATTTTCGCCATCGGAGCTATGGACTATCCTCGCAAGCTCAATGTTCCCGGCGAAGATCTGCCGCACGTTCACGACCATTTTCGCGAGACTTATCCGTGGGTCAAGAAAAAGGCGTTGATCGTAGGTGGTGGGAATTCGGCGGGCGAAGCGGCATTGTTTCTAGCACAGGAAGGCGCCGAGACAACACTGGCGATATTTCGTGCCGATTGGGAAAACACCGACCCGAAACAGGGCTGTATCAAATATTGGGTCAAGCAGCCGCTTGAAGAAGAGCTCAAAGAACATTGTCTTAATCTCTTCTTTTTGGGCAAGGTTATTGAGATTCGCGAGGGCGAGGTCGAACTCGAAAATGAGAACGGCGACCGCGTATTGATCGAGAACGACGTCGTTTTTGTGCTTATCGGATCGGATGCGGATCTGTCGATGATGAAGAATTTGGGTGTTGAGACCGAACACGGCAAGTATGGCGAGGTGCCGGTCTACGATCCCGAAACATTCGAAACGAACGTGCGAGGTGTTTTCGTCGCGGGGCACTTTACCAACCAACGGCACATTAAGGGCGCGATCGACGCAGGACGAGAGGTGATTAGAAATTTGCCCATGAAACATGCGAAAGGACGCTAAAGAGAGAAAGGCAAGAACGAGGTCATCGTCCTTGCCTTTTCGGTTTTTTCGCGTGTTTAGCGGGCAGCAGGTCTTACTTACTGTCCGGCTTGGCCATTCTAACCATTACCTTCTGGTTCTGAAATTTCTCCCCAATATTGGCGGGATTGATCTCATAACTCGTTACATCGAACGTCTCGTCCGTCTGCGTCCACTTGAAAGGAAGCTGTACGCCGTTCACCGCGCGATAGTCTGAGAACTTAATAAGGACATCGGTCATATCGGTTGGTCCTGCCTCGCTCTTGAAGAAGACAACGTCCTTGGCGCCATCGACGGGAGCCGGTACTTCCTTGTCGAATTTAACGACGCGGGGCATCGGCATTCCTTTATAACCCAACGCAACGGGGAGGTTTGACGAGGTGTCGAGGAAGAGCTTGAAAGACTGTCCGCCAAACGACGCGATAACGATATTACAGTTGCGGCCATCAATATCGCCCGTGCCGCCGAATGTGTAATCAACATCCAGCCCTTTCGGAGCTGTGAGGAGAAGGCTCAGCGTCGTGCGGAGAAGTTCGTTGCTCTTCATAGCGTTGTGGTGAGCTTCCATATCCCCGTGACCCGTCATTACGACTTTGTGGCCCTCGACATCGAAGGTCTTGCCGTCTTTTGAGGTAAAAGTGGCCGTGCCGCCGGAACCGCCTGTACGCTCTAAGACGATCTCTTTCTTGCCCGGAACGCCCGGATGCTCGGCGATCCACTTATCCGCATCGGCTCCGGTCAGTTCGAGAACAGTGCCGTCATCTTTCTTGACGACGAGTCTCTTGGAGACATTGCCGCCGTTACCGTCACCATTGACCGTTACCTTCATCTTGTCCTTAGCATCGCCGACTACGACTACATCGACCTGCTTATTGGTGATAGTGTGGGCCCTGCCCGTTCCGTCGTCCTTGCCGATCTTGACCATTCTCGACATTTTGTCGGGAAGTTGCAGAGCGATCTCAGTCTCGCCCTCCATCGTCGTGTCGGTGCCGTTGACCTTGATCTTGTTTGTCGTACGGCCGACGATCGTCATGCTCTCGATAGCGTTGATCGCGGCGTCGCCGCCAATTGCCACGCGGGCCTTTCGAACAAGATCAAGTGCCCTTTCGTCAGATTTGAATCTCGCGCCGGTCTTCTCGACCAGAGCGCCGAGGCCGAGGAAGAATACGGCGACAGTAAGGACTGAAATAGTGAATCGTTTCATAACATTAACCTCCGTTGTTTTTAGCATTATTGCGTCATTTGTGCCAGCCAGCTGCGAATCAGCGTGCCGGGTCTCTCCGCGCTTGGCGGATCGAAATTAGATAGCACGACCACGGTAAAACCCTGCCGCGGCATTACCATGAAAAGTGCGTTTACTCCCGGTGTCCCTCCGGCTATGCCAACTCCCGAAACGTCGGCAGGGAATACGCCATTATCGTCGGGGACCGAAAGCTTTTTGTTTAGTAGTGCGGCTGATAGCTTCAGCATATCGCCGGCAGTCGAGTAGCCTCCGCCGGCAGAGCTTCCACGAGCCGGCAGGCTTGACGTATTGGGGGTATGCTTGCCAGAAGCTGCCGTGTATCCCGTCGCAGTATTTGCGGGCAGTTCGTCGATAGCGAACCAACCGCTGTTCGACATTCCGGCCGGAACAAAAATGTTCTCACGGACATAGTCGTAATAACTCTTGCCCGAGAGTTTTTCGACTACGAGGCCCAGGACAAGATACCCCGCATTCGAATAGCTGTTTTTGGTCCCTGGTTCGAACAAAAGCGGCTCGTCGACAAAGAGGGGAACGTAATCTCCTAGCGAGCGGATCTTGCCTTTGTCGGCGGCCTGGAATTTTGAATTGAAGAAATCACCCAATCCTGACGTCATCGTGACCAACTGACCAATGGTGATCTTTGACGCTATTTCCCGGCTGGGGTAATCGGGCAGCACACTGATCAACTTGTCGTTGAACGATAACTTCCCCTGCTTCACCAGTTGGCCGATCGCGATCCGGGTGAAGAACTTATTAATAGAACCGAGATTGAATCGAGTGTCGATATTATTCTCGGTCTTCTTATCAATGTTGGCGTATCCATACGCCTTAGAAACTAATTGCGTGTCACCTTTTGCGATCAAGACCACGCCCGAAAATCGGCCCTGTTTTACGAGGTCGCTGAATAAGGCGTCTGCCGCAGGGCCTAATTCAGCCAGTGTCGCGGGGGCTCTCTGGGGTGTCTCGTTGCCGGCACTTGGTGCGTCGATCATTTCGACGCCTACGCCGGCAAATTTCCCCGAGGGTTCGATCTCGAATGTAAGCGACGCCCACCTGCCTTCTGGAGATCGGGCGAGCACCACAATCTCGTCGCTCGTGACAGAGACGACCTTTTGTATCGCCAACTGCTTGAAATCCGAACGGACCTGTTTGTGAAACGCGATACGCTGTTCGACCGGGCGGCGTTTCAACGCCTCTGTGTCTGTATTCTCGGCAAAGAATGCCGCGAGCTTAGCATCATCGCCTGAGTTGAACGCGGCAAAGTACGCAAGTGCTCGCTTTCCTGTCGGTGAGTTTTCAAGAACGCTGTCCTGAGAGCTTGCCATGCCCGAGACGATCGCGATAAGTAGGAATGAAAAAAATATTGCTCTCATCAAATTTTCGTTCATGACCATCCACTAACTCAATGGATTGTTGCGCAGCTCGAGAATCTGGTGATTAAGAGGACGCAAAGAATTTGTTAAGGATGTAAAATGTCGTTAAAAACTATAGACATTGCAAAATGGAAGGTAGAGAATAAAATTCGATGCGGCGTTCGTGGACGACAATTTTGCTCGGAGT
>CAYSMU010000183.1:0-648 GCA_964432145.1 uncultured Chloracidobacterium sp. | reverse complement strand
ATAGACACGCCACAAACTAAGTTAGAAAATGAAAACCGATGAGGCGTTCGTGGCTCACATATTTGATGATCGGCGGATCGGTAGTACTCCTCGCTGTGCTGGGCGGGTTGCAGTATCGCTGGCTTACGCAGATCAGTGCCTCCGACGGTGAAAAGGCTAAGGCCCGGGTCAAGGACCAGGCAGAGCGGTTCGCGGCGGATTTTAACCGCGAGATCCAGAACGCGTATTTCAATTTTCAGACCGATATCGAGAGCTGGAAGAAAAAAGACTGGGCCGAGTTTGACGAGCGGTTTCAGTACTGGACAGAGAATACCCAATACCCGACTCTTATCAAGGAATTTTACTTCCTTGAGGCAAGCGGAAACGTTCCGGTACTTAGGTACGAACGCGGAATTGGCTTCAAGGCGATCGATCCGACAATTACTCCGGAGTATATTAATTCCCGGATCGGTCAACTGAAGGCCAGGCTTGCCGACAGGAACAGTTTTAAGCCGGTACAGGACGACATCGACACACTGCTGCTTCCCATTCATGAATCGGGGTCAAAAGGCGAAAGGATGGTTCTGCGTGCGGCGGTGCCCGATGGGGCCCGACCGCTTAAGATGCCTGAACCCTTTGGGTATCTCGCTGTCGAACTCGACCGTGACA
>CAYSMU010000182.1:0-6487 GCA_964432145.1 uncultured Chloracidobacterium sp. | reverse complement strand
CGGGGCTTGCGGCACCTGTAATGGCACCGGAAGCGGAGAGGCCGGAGGCAGGAGCAAAGGCAGACGGCAGACAGAGAGAGATATCTCTCGGAAATGCCCAGGCGTCGACAAACAGCCGCGTGAGCATACCCGTGAGCCTAAGGGCAGGGGGCGACGAGATGGCTGTGAGCTTTACCGTCAGATACGACGAGAGAAGGCTCACTAACCCGCAGGTCGCACTGACGGCAAACGCAGAGGAAGGCACGCTGCTCACATACAACGCCGAAGAGCCCGGAGTGATCCGAGTACTCATCGACGGAACGTCGCCGCTGGCATCGAGAGAATCGAGAGAGGCGATCGAACTGCTCAGCATCACGTTCGACGTGACACAGACGGCACCAACGGGCGACACGGAACTCTTGATCGAGGACGGCAGCATATCGGACGCGAGAGCAAATGCACTCACGGCGAGATACACTGCGGGGACGATCAGCATCTCAGGCCCTAACCCGTTGGACGAAGGATCGAAACAGACGCGGCGTCAACGCACGTCACGGCCTGAGGAGTTCGACATCATCCAGGAATGGACAAGAGCGAACCCGGTGATGATCCTCCGCCGCCGCGAACCGTAAACACACACGCACCGGTACCGAAGAGATGAACCAATCCCTTCGGTACCGGTCATTCACATCAATTACGACACTCAAAGGCGGCCCGAAAAGGTTGCCTTTTTTATTGGACAGAAAACAAAAACACGCATAGTATTTGGGAAACGCATTCTTTGTAAGCTCTGAGCAATATGACTAACTTCAATTGGCTCCTGGACGGAAGCATTGTCGGGCTTTACCTGCTCGTAACAATGGCGGCGGGCCTGTATGTGCGAAAGTACGTCGGCAAGGTCGACGACTTTTTGGTCGCGGGCCGCGAGATGAATGTCTATCTCGGCATCGCAAGCTTAGCGGCGACGGAATTCGGCATCGTCACATGTATGTACACGGCCGAGGCCGGTTACCGTTACGGCTTTGCCGGAGCGACGCCGGGCATCGCGATGGCCCTGTCGATGCTTATCATCGGCTACACTGGATTTTGTATCAAACCGCTTCGCGACTCGGGTGTGATCACGATACCGCAATTGATCGAGAAACAGTTCGGCTCGCGTGTCCGGTGGGCGGCAGGCGTCGTGATCGTGCTCGGCGGTTTGCTCAACATGGGAGTTTTTCTGCGTGTTGGCGGACAATTCCTCGTCAAGATCGTCGGGCTGCAGGTCACATCATTCAACGTGATGGGCTTTGAGATCGGCTATCTCGAAGCGATGATGACCGTCCTGCTGATCGGCGTGGCGACATACACCATCCTTGGCGGAATGCTCTCGGTGCTGATCACCGACTTTTTGCAGTTCGTCGTGATGAGTATCGGCCTGATCGCGGTGACGGTATTGGTACTTGTCCACGTCGGCTGGGACAAACTCGTGACGACGGTTGAGGTCAATTACGGGGCGGGCGGATTTAACCCCTTCGTGCATCCCGATCTCGGCTGGCAGTACGTTGTGTTTCAGATCATGCTCAATTTTGCCGCCGTGCTGACGTGGCAAACGACCATCGCCCGCGTTCTGGCGGCGAAGGATTCGGCCACGGGACAGAGCATTTACGTTAGGACGAGTTTCTTTTTCGTGTGCCGTTTTCTCATTCCCGGGATCTGGGGCATCGCTGCCCTCGCCACGCTCGGCCAGGTGACGAATACGCTCGACGCGATGCCGACATTTCTCTCGACATTCGTGCCGGTGGGCCTGATGGGACTCTGCATCGCGGCGATGCTCGCGGCCGATATGTCTACCGACTCGAGCTACATGCTCACGTGGGGCAGCGTCATCTATAACGACATCATGGCACCGTTTCGCAAGACGCCGTGGTCCGAGAAGAAGGGTATTTTGGTCAATCGCACTATCGTCGCGTTGATCGGTGTATTCCTGCTTTTTTATGGCCTCTGGTATCCGCTCGAGGGCGACGTCTGGGCTTATCTCGGTATTACGGGAACGATCTATCTCGCCAGTATTTCGGTGCTGCTGATCTCGTCATGCTATTGGAAACGTGCGAATAGCTGGGGAGCGACCGCGTCGATCATCGTCGCCGCCGCCATACCGATCACGTTTCTCGTGCTCGAGAAAACACCGGCGAGCAAGGACTTCGCCAAGTCGATCGGGCCGTATTATTCGGGAATAGCGGCGTATGTCTCGTCGGCTCTCGCGATGGTGATCTTCTCGCTGCTCAAGCCGCGACAAGGAGAAGAAGCATGAGGTACTTTTGGCTGATACTTACAATAGCGGCGGTCGTCTGGTACACGTTTGTCACGGCGTATGTGGCGTTCAAAGGCGTGACGGACATCAAGGATATGCTCCGCAGCCTGGCGAGCAAACAGAAGTCAGGCGAGAACGATCTGTGATGGCCGCGTCGCGAAGAACTCGCACGCCGGCCGGTGCTGTGGGAACCTCGCAACGTAGGTCCGCTGCCACTCTCTGCTGAAATCCCGGGCGTCCGCGGATGGCACGATCGCGTACACGCTGCCGCCAAATCCGGCACCGAACGCCGATGCCGCGATCGCACCGATCTCACGAGCTGACCTCTGCAGAAACGCCGTTTCCCTGATCTGATTGCCGAGAAACCGCTCGGCATTTTCCTGCGACAGGTCGACCGCGTCACCGATATCGACGATCCGGCCGTCAGCGAGCAGATCGCAAACGGACGGTATGATCTCAAAATTCTCGATACGAAATTGCTCGACGCGGTCGAGCAACTCACGCGTCATAAACTTTGACCTTATACGCCTTATCCCGGTCAGGACCTCGTCGACCCCGAATTCCTCAAACATCCCGGCAAGCGTCAGCCCCTTGCCAAGCGCCGACGTGATCTCGGTCACCATACGAGAAACGCGGTTATAACTGTCGCGTGCCGCTCCGGTCTTCTCAGCCGCGACGCCGCTCGAGGCCACCACGAATGAAAACGCATTTGGAAAAAGAAAATCGGCGTCGTGCCGCACCGGCGAAAACGAGAACGCACTGAGCTGATCGGCTTTACCCAATATAATCGCCGCTTGGTCCTGGCTTCCGCCAAACGTTCCGACACCGGAGCTGCCGGCCAATTCACGAAAACTGTATCCATTCTCGACGCCGCCGAGATATTCGGCCAGGTCGAGGCTGTCGTGTATGTTGTCCTGATAACGACCCGATCCGCGAAGGTCATTCACCGCGTCCAAAGCCGCAAAGACCATTATCATCAGGGCACTCGAGCTCGAAAGCCCGGCGGCCCGCGGCAGATCGCTGCGAAAACGGATCTTCACGCCGTCTTTCAAACGCTCCGGAAAATTCATGCCCAGTCGCCGGACGACCTCGACCGCGTAGTTGCCCCAATGGCCGGGCATGCCTGCCGGATCGATGAGATCAATGGAGATACGTTCGCTGACATCGAGATTATCGAGCACAACCGTCGGGCCTGGGTTCTCTTCGATCTCGACGTGAAATCCGCGGTCGATAGCGCACACGATGCTTCTGCCGCCGCAATAATCGGTGTGCTTGCCAAGGACTTCGATGCGGCCGGGGATGAACATTAATTATCGTTAAGAAATCGAGCGACGCTCTCGATGTCGGCCCGGCTCGACAGGTCGAGCACGCCTTCGGTCGACCTGACGGCGGCGAACCTAAGCCCGAGTTCGTCGATCGCGTATTGAACCGCAGTAGTGATCTCGTACTCGCCGCGCGCCGATGGGCGGATCGCACGGCAGGCGCCGAAGATCGCTGGCGAAAAGAGCCATGCGTTCATCGATACGAGCGAATCCGCTGCGACGACGCCGGGCTTTTCGACAACTCGCCGCATATTTCCGTATTCGTCGATCTCAACTGTCGCGAATTTGGCGATCCGGTCCTCGGGAATATTACTGTGCGTGATCAACGCCTCACGCTCGAAGGCGAGCATTGCCGGCCGGTTCGCCTTACGCAGCCGACTTAAGCTCTCGACCGGATACAGATTGTCCGAATTTACCACCAGGAATAACTCGTCTCTCGACACGAAGTCCCCGGCCGCGAGAACCGCGTCCGCAGTCCCGCGAGGCTCATTCTGAACCTCAAAACTTACGCCAAGGCCATTCGCCGCACAGTACTCGCGTATCGCGTCGTGCTCAGGCCCGATCACCATGCAGACGTCGGTAAAGCCCGACGCTGTGAGATTTGCGAGAATGCGTTCGAGCAGGGTCTTGCCGCCCGCGATCGGAATAAGCGCCTTGATGCCGGCACCCGCGACGCGTTCTTGTTCGGGCGATAAGGCGACGCCCGCGGCCTCGGCACGCATACGCGTTCCAAGCCCGCGGGCTAGTATTACGGCTTTGACCGGCAATCCGTTCACAGAGACATGATACAAGAAAGGGCACCTGAGTGAGTGCCCAACAACGCGTCCTTACCGGCAAATACTGATGTCGTTCATTTTTTGGTCAGACCCTGAAGTGTGTTGTGCCGCGTCTCATGGTGATCCTTGAGTCGGGAACAAACCAGATCGCAGAGATCAAATATCGTCGGGTCCGATACACGGTAATTTGCCGTCAGCCCCTCTTTGCGTCGCGATACGATACCGGCGTGCAGAAGGATGCCAAGATGCTTTGAGATATTTGCCTGGCTGGCTCCGGTCGCCGCGACTAGCTCTGTTACGCTCATTTCCTTTTCGTTGAGCGTGTTAAGTATCTTCAACCGGGTCGGTTCGGAGAGCATACGGAACCGGCCCGCGATCAATTCCAGAGCGTCATCGCTTAGATCATACTGTTTCATCGATACCTCGCCTTTTTCCTTCCCCGATGGCACGCAGCCGGATGGTCTATACATTATATCCATATTTGTCCGCATTCATCGTTTCGACAGTTTCTACCACATCTAAATTTTTTAATTTGCGCTTGACTCGCCTGACAGACGTGGTTTATCTTTTAATTACTATATCACTATATACGAATATAATGTCAAGAATATTTAGGAGAAACCAATGACCATACCAAAGATGATCGACCTGATCGCGGGCGTATTTGTTTTTGTCAGCGTTGTACTTGGATTTTTAGTGAGCCCCTACTTTTTCTATTTCACGGGGTTTGTCGGATTGAATCTCGCACAGTCGGCCTTCACCGGATGGTGTCCGATGATGTCGATCCTTAGATGGGCGGGCGTAAAGGAAGCCTAAGCAATAAGTGACGAGTGGGAAGCAAACCATCCTTCCTTGTGAAAGGCTTATGTGCGCCATCAAAAAACACAACGGATCTCTGCAGGTCGCGATACGTCTGCTGGGACTTTCGGCGTTGATCCCCCTGTTATCTGTATTGTTGTTCGCTCAGGCTCCCGGTGCCTCGGAACTCGATCTCAACGCCGCGGTCGATAAGGCCCTCGCGAACAATCCTCAAACCAAGGTCGCGGATTCCAGACTGAAAATAGCCGATCTCAAGATAAACGAGATGAGAGCCGGCCGGCAGCCTTTCGTTCAGTTCAGCCAGTCGCTGATCGGGAGCAACAACCCCGTATTCGTGTTTGGATCGCTGCTCGAACAGGGGCGTTTCAAAACATCGAATTTTGCGTTGGATTCGCTGAACAATCCGAGAGGACTTGTGAACTTTCGCTCACTGTTGCAGGCACAGATGCCGATCTTCGATCAGCGGCAAACCGGGGCCCGAGTCGATCAGGCGGTGACGGCAAAACGTCAGGCCGAGCTTCAGGCGGAAGCGGTAAGGCAGAAACTTAGGTTTGACGTTATCCAGTCGTTTTACGGTGCGATCCTGGGCAAAGAGATGCTTAAGGTGAATCACGAGGCCGTCAGGTCGGCCGAGGCCAACCGGAAACGCGCCAAGGACATGGTTGAGGTCGGCATGACGACCGAGGCGGACCTTCTCGCGTCCGATGTCGAGGTAGCAAATGCCGAGCAGCAGAAGTTCGAGGCCGAAAGTGAATTGGCAACGACGATCGCGGCTTTGAATCTTTCGATAGGTGATCGTCCGGACGTCAGACAAGAACCCGCCGGCGATCTGCGGGAGAAGTACTTTCCGATCGGTGACCAGGACGAACTGATCCGTACCGCCCTCGAGAATCGGCCTGACTACCTCAGCTCGGAACTCGCTATCCGCAACAGCCAACGCCAGACAAAAGCGGTCCGCGACCAAAAGCTGCCGAGGGTCGATGCATTTGGAAATTTCGGCTACAGCTCGCCCTATATCGCGAACGGAAGTACGGACTATACGGTCGGCGTGAGCCTGAGCTACACGCTTTTCGATGCCGGCAGAAAGACCCGCACGGCCGAGGCAGCCGAGGCTGAGCTGCTCGCCGAGAGTGAGAAGGATGTGTTGGCAAACCAGATCAGCCTCGAGGTGGTAAAGGCGTTTCAGAAATACAGGACCGCACGGTCAAAGATTCAGGTCTCGATCAAAAGTATCGCCGCCGCAGACGAAGTGCTGCGGATAGCACAGGACCGTTATCGGTTCGGGTTGACGACAATGA
>CAYSMU010000181.1:3044-6519 GCA_964432145.1 uncultured Chloracidobacterium sp. | reverse complement strand
AAGGCCTGATGCTCATCGTTTGGGCATTAGGCGGAATAATCGCTCTTTGCGGCGCTCTGACATTCGCCAAAATATCCGGCCAGTTTCCTCATGTCGGGGGCTTTTACGTATTTCTCAAGGAAGCGTATGGCAAGTTGCCGGCATTCCTCTTTGGCTGGTCGATGCTGCTCGTGATCAATACGGGGGCGCTCGCGGCATTGAGTCTCGTTTTCACATCCTATCTAGGCTCGTTCTTTCCATTGTCCGACAACGCTCAGCTTGTCATCGCGGTTGCCACTATCGTCGTTTTGACCGTGATGAATATCCTCGGGGTAAAATTTGGCAATATTTTTGCGAGCATTTTCACGTCGGCAAAGCTATTGGGGATCTTGCTCGTCGTTTTTCTCGGACTGTTCTTTGGTACGAACCACGACGTCAATTTCTTTAATACCGCGTATCAACCGGTGCAAGCTAACCTTCCGCTGATCTCCGCTTTTGGACTCGCATTGATCGGTGTCACATTCTCATTTGGCGGATATCAGCACGCGACCTTTGTCGCCGCCGAAGTAAAAGACGCGGAGAGGGTAGTCCCGAAAGCACTGGTGATCGGAATCCTGATCGTCTGCCTTGCATATCTAACCATCAACGTCGCGTATCTGCGATTTCTGCCGATCGAACAGATCGTCGCCTCCAAAAGCGTCGCTTCAGACGCGATCAATACGATCTGGAGTTTCGGCGGGAAATTCGTCTCATTTTTGATCCTCGTCTCGGTGGTTGGAACGATCGGAATTTTTATTCTGACCGCACCGCGGATCTACTTCGCGATGGCGGACGACGGCTTATTTTTCAAGAAATTTGCGGAACTGCACCCGACCTACGGTACACCGGTCTGGGCGATCGTCTTTCAATCAGCGTGGACGATCGTCCTGCTTGCATTTTGGAAGACGTTTTCAAACCTGATCACGTATGTCGTATTCGTCGATGAGATATTCTTTTTCCTGACGGCAGTAAGTTTCTTTATTCTGATCAAACCAAAGAAATTATCGGGCATCATCCTGGCCCTCATCTTCATTGCGATGACCGGATTTATCATCGTCAACACGCTGTATGAAAAGCCCGAACAAGCGATCGCGGGCCTTATCTTCCTTGGGATCGGCTGCGTATTCTTTGTGATATTCCGCCGAACAAGGCCTAATTTAGCTGCATGAACCAGTCGTTTATCATCAATCAGCTCGCCGAGGACCGCGAGGAATATTTCAACGCAGTCGCTCCGCCGATCATCCAGACCAGCAATTTCGCCTATCCGACGGTCGATGAATTCGTCGCCGCGATAACAAACGAAAAGGATCGGCATATCTACACACGCGGCAACAACCCGACGGTAAATATGCTGTGCCAAAAGATGGCGGCACTCGAAGGTGCGGAAGACTGCCTTATGGTCGGCAGCGGTGCGGCGGCTATTACAAACGCGGTCGTGTCTCAGGTCAACGCGGGCGAGCATGTCGTTTCCGTTCGGGACCCGTACACGTGGGCGAAGCATCTGATGACAGGCATCCTGCCTCGATTTGATGTCACGACGACCTTTGTTGACGGGACAAAGCTCGAGAACATTGAGAACGCCTGCGACGAAAAGACAAAGCTGATCTATCTCGAGTCGCCGAATTCTTGGACCTTCGAACTGCAGGACCTTACTGCGATTGCCAGTTTCGCGAAGCAGCGAGGGATCACAACTATTGTCGATAACAGCTACTGCACCGCTTTGTGCCAGCGGCCCATTGATCTCGGCATCGACCTCGTCATTTACTCGGCAACAAAATACTATAACGGCCACAGCGACGTCGTCGCCGGAGCGATCTGCGGCTCGAAGGAGAAGATCACGCAGATCTTTCACAACGAGTTCATGACCTTTGGGAATATACTCGCTCCGCAAAACGCCTGGCTAATGCTCCGCAGCCTTCGCACGCTGCCGATCAGGCTCAAACAGTCGTCCGAAAGCACCCTGAAAATACTCGAATTCCTCCGCAGCTCCGCAAAGATCGAGCGGATTTGGTATCCTTTTCTCGAAGAGAATTCGCAGATTGAGCTTGCTCAAAGGCAGATGAAAATGCCGATGGGGATGTTCACAATTGCGTTGAAAACGAGAGACATCGCGTCGATCAAGCGATTTTGTGAGACGCTGAAATACTTCCTGATCGCCGTCTCGTGGGGCGGGCACGAATCTCTGATAATGCCTAAATGCGCGTTTGTCGGCGAGGATGATGCGCAGGTCAGCATGATCAGGTTCTATGTCGGATTGGAAGAAGCCGATGTGCTTATCGCAGATCTCGACCGGGCATTATTGCAGCTATAGATTTTCATTTACTAATTACTAATTTATTAATTCCCTAATTAGTAATTATCTTTTGGCGGATCGTAGGGAATGGTTGGCAATGCAGGAAACACCTGAACAATTTACATTCGATTTTCATCGCGAGACGGCCGAGATCGTCCGCGACGGATCGGAAGAGCTAAAGATAAAGATCGGCGAATTCGCCGGCCCGCTCGACCTGCTTTTGTATCTGATCAAACAGGAACGGGCCGATATTTTCGACATTCCGATCGCAGAGATCACCCAGAAATATCTCGAGTACATTCAGATAATGAAGAAACTCGACATAGCCGTCGCGGCCGATTTCCTCGTAATGGCGGCGACGCTGATCGAGATCAAGTCTAAGATGCTGCTGCCGCGTGATCCTCAGGCCGTGAGCGACGAGGAAGAGTTTGAAGATCCGCGTCAGGAACTCGTCGACCGCCTGCTCGAATACGAGAAATTCAAATCGGCTGCCGGCATGCTCTACGAACGCTCGACCATCGAGCAGGCGATCTTTACCCGCGGCCCGATCGAATCGGACGACAACAACGCCGAGGTGGACGCGACCGTCTTTGACCTGTTGGCAGTTTTCCAAAAGATAGCAGCCCGGCATATCGACGAGATAAAAATGGAGATCGAACGCGAAGAGATCTCGCTCGCCGATATGATCAAAAGCCTTCGCAAGCGGATCTTTGAATTCGGCGAGATCGATCTGCTCAGCTTTTTTGAGGAAATGCGTTCCAAACGCGAACTCGTCACCGCGTTTGTCGCCGTTCTCGAGATCGTTCGGACCGAAAGCGTCAAGCTGATCCAGAAGGTGACCTTTGGCGATATTATTTTGAAAAAGGTTTGAACCGCGGAGGCACAGAGACGCAGAGTAAGCGAGAGGATTTCTTCGATTCTCCTCCGCGTCTTTGAGCCTCTGAGGTAAAATTCCCTTTTATGGAAGAATTGGTAGAACAAAAAGTAGCCAGATCGCCGGCCGAGTTAATGTCGCTCGTCGAGGCTCTCATATTTGTCGCCGACGAACCTGTGACCTCTAAGGTGCTCGGTGAGGTCCTCGACGAGGACAAGGGTGCGATCGATGCGGCCATCGAGGAATTGCAGCAGGAATACGAGGCACGCCAAAGCGGCCTGCAGATTCGA
>CAYSMU010000181.1:0-3034 GCA_964432145.1 uncultured Chloracidobacterium sp. | reverse complement strand
ATAGCGACGCGAACCGAACTTCACGACGAAGTACGTAGCTTCCTTAAAACTCGCCCTTCGGCAAAACTTTCGCTCGCGTCGCTTGAGACCTTGGCTGTGATCGCATACAAACAGCCGGTGACCGTCCCCGAGATCCTCGAGATCCGCGGCGTTCAGTCAGCGACGTCCATCAAGACGCTTCTTGACAAGCGTCTCATCGTCGCCAAAGGCCGGAAAGAAGCGGTCGGGCGCCCGATGATGTACGGCACGTCGAGGGAATTCCTGGTCCAGTTTGGACTCAGAGATCTTTCTGAACTTCCGTCGATCGAGGATTTTGAGGATCTGACGCAAGGACTTTAACGCAAAGTAGCAGAGGTGCTAAGACGCAATGATCGCTCTTGTTTTGCATTGCGTCTTAGCGTCGTGGCGCCTTTGCGTTAAGATAAATTAATGCAGGAAAGACTTCAAAAACTGATCGCCCAGGCAGGCATCGCTTCGCGGCGTGCCTCGGAGCAGCTTATTCTCGCGGGCGAGGTCACCGTCAACGGCGAGATCGTCACCGAACTCGGCACCAAGGCCGACCCGGAAAAGGACCATATCAAGGTCCGCGGACGCCTGATCAACGCCAAGATTCAGCATCGCTCTAATGTGTATGTCCTTGTAAATAAACCGCGTGGCTATTTGTCGAGTGCTGCTGATCCCGAGGGAAGAAAGCTCGTGACCGACCTCGTGAAGGGCAAGGGCCGACTGCACCCCGTCGGGCGTCTCGATTACAACACCGAAGGGCTGATCATACTCACAAACGACGGCAAGTTCACCAATCACGTCGCTTCATCTCGTTCTATTCCAAAGGTTTACGAGGTCAAGACCAAGGGCTTGCCGAATGCGAATGCTCTAAATAAACTGCGAAAAGGTATTGTGCTGGACGATGGATTCAAGACAGCACCGGCCGAGATCAAGGACCTAAAGCCGACAGATAAGAATGGTTGGTATGAGGTAACGCTTTACGAAGGGCACAATCAACAGATCCGAAAGATGTTCGACGCTGTCGGCCATTCGGTGGTGAAACTGAAACGTACAAAGATCGGCGGCATCTTCGACCCGTACTTGAAGTCCGGCCATTCCCGCGACCTCACGCCGGAGGAAGTTGCTTCTTTCGCGGTCGGATCTACCCCAAAACCTACCGCACTAAAGCGCGGTGCTCGACCATCAGACAAAGGTCCTGGACGACCTTGATCCCTGCCTCTGCCAGTCTCTCCGCGACCTCGTCATTTCTGATCCCGAGCTGGAACCAGACAGCTTTCGGCTTCTTTTCAAGGATTTCTAGAGTGTGTTTAGGGATGTCCTCGCTGCGGCGAAAGACGTTCAGCATATCGATCTCGCCCGGGACCTTCCTCAGGTCGCGGTATACCGGCTTGCCAAGGATCTCGGTCACCTCGGGATAATAGACCGGAACTGGAATGATATCGTAACCGTGTTCAGCCATGTACTTCGGCACATAGAAGGCCGGCTGCCCGGAATGCGATTCCGGCTTAATCCCGAGGACCGCGATCGTTTTTGTCGCAATGAGAAGATCGCGTATTTCTTCGTTCGATGAGAGTAGATGGAGATTAGACACCATGTCATTTCGAAAGTCTGTCAAGCCAATCCTGATTGAACTGCACAAACTCCTCAAACTTCCGCTGCACTTCGGCCGGAGAAAGATCATCCATAGAGCCTAGTTTTCGGAGTGCCACCAACATCTCTTTCACAACACCCTCAAACGCGACGCTCTCCTGGCTAGCCAAACTCCCGGGCACGCGGTTCGCGTTATTTTGGGGAACGGTAGCCTCGCTATCGATACGGCCTATCAAGGCCGCAAGCTCCAGCTTTCCATTCGAATACGAGGCCGTACGAAGGATCGACATTAGCTTCTTCAGCGCCGCTTTCCTTCCCTGTCGATACGCAAGAAACGTTGCTCCTTTGGCCTCGTCGCCTTCGATCGAGGAATCCTCATAAATGACAGCATCGACCACGACCCTAATATCATCATGCCCGTTGGTCTTCATCACAGTGTCGTATTCGCCGCCCGGGGCCATCAGCGGCTTTCCGTATTGTCCCTGCGGCATTCCCGAAAGTATCGGTCGCCCTTTAGCCTCAGAGTGAAAGGCGATGGCGAGAATGGCTTTGCTTGTATCATTTCTAAACTTCAGGCCGAAAGCCGGTAAAGCGGACTCAACGGGACTAACCGATACCCATAACGACCGGGAAGGGTTATCGACATTTGGCATATACGCCATCATCGGATCGGTTGCGGTCAATTTAAGAGTAAATGGCTCAAATCCGAAGCGTTTCATCTCGCCGACGTTTACTGATTCACCCAAACCTATGGTGTAACTGCCGATCGGCTCGGTGATCTCGCCAAAGCGCTTTCCCTTTAACGCGAAAATCGTGATCTCAGCCTTGTCACCGGCTAATTGGGCCAGGAACTTGATAGCCTGAATGACGTCGGCACCCTGTATCTGTTGCCAGTTGTCCAGGCGGGGCAGGTTTGACGTCCAAAATCCGTTCGGGTGGCCCGCCGTTATATCGATCCGGGAAACCGGACGTGACCCCGCAAAACTTACCTCGACAACTCGTCCGGCGGATCGAGTTTCGGGAGGGACAGCCTGACCCAGCGTCGAGCCGGCCAGCCAGCAAATAAAAAACGTCGAGGATAGAAGCAGGTTACGGCGTTGTTTCATCAGGACCTCGCAAAATTCTTTCCGATCACCCGTGAAGGATACGCCACACCCAACGATTTATCAATGTTCTCATTTTCAGAATGAGCCAGCTCTTTGATAATCTTTGGTTATATCAATATAAGGTCTATGAATTTTGAACTCTCAGAAGAACAACAACAAATAAAAAACAGCGTCCGCGAGTTTGCCGAGAGCGAGATCCGCCCGCACGTGATGGAATGGGACGAGAGTCAGCACTTCCCCGAGGAATTACGCCCAAAACTGGCAGAGCTCGGGTTACTTGGTGTTACATTTCCCGAAGTCTACGGCGGTGCGGGCATGGGTTATGTCGAATA
>CAYSMU010000180.1:0-6552 GCA_964432145.1 uncultured Chloracidobacterium sp. | reverse complement strand
GCGCCTTCCATGCCGTCGTGGAGCAGGGCGGCGTGACCCAGGCCGCCGCCGAATTCGTCGATCAGTCCGTTTGCTTTGGCTTGGGTGCCGGTCCAGACGCGGCCCTGGCCGAGAGAGTTGACCTCTTCGTTGTTCTTGTTGCGGCCCTTGGCGACCTTGGGCACAAAGCTGTCGTAATAGACGCTGCCGATCTGTGCTTCCATTTTGGCACGTTCCTCCGGCGTCCATTTGACGGTCTCGCGAAATATACCGCTGTTCTTACCGCGCATCACATATTCGTTTGAGACCCCGAGCCATTCGTAAAGGCCCTTGACGACCGGTTTTCCCATAAAGATGCCGATCGACCCTGTGATGGTAGTCGGCTCGGCAACGATCTTGGTGGCGTTGCAGGCGATGTAATAACCACCCGATGCCGCCACGTCGGACATCGACACAACGACCGGCTTCTTTGCCTTGGCGTTCTCCAGCGCGTACCACATCAGGTCCGAGGCGAGAGCCGAGCCGCCCGGCGAATCGACGCGCAGAACTATTGCCTTGATGGAATTGTCCTTCGCGGCGTCATTCACGGCGGCGACGATCGTGTCTGAGCCCACCATTTCGCCGCTGAAGGGCCCGCTCGATGAGCGGCCGATATTTATCGCACCCGAAGCGTAGATGACCGCGACCTTTTCGCCGTTATTAAGGCCGAGTGTGTCGGAAGGAATCTCGCGATATTGGCCGCCGCGGATGGTCCGCAGCTTTTCGGTTTCTTTGTAGCCGAGCTTTGCTTTGAGTTCGTTATCTACCTGTTCGCGGTAAAAGGCATCGTCGATCAGGCCGAGTTCCTTCGCCTGGGCAGCGTTGTACGGAGCTCCGTCGATCAGGGCGTTGACATCGGCGAGCTGCTTCTTCCGAGATTCGGCGATGCCGGAGGCAAACCGGCCGTAATACTCATCGAGAATGGCGTTGATAACCTCTCGCTGGCCCTCGCCCATCTCTTTTTTGGTGTACTGGTCGTGAGCGTTCTTGTATTTCGGGCCGATCTGGATGACGTCAGCCTCGATGCCAAGTTTGTCGAGCGAGCCTTTGTAGAACATTGCCTCGGCGGCGAAGCCATTCACGTAAAGGTCACCTGACGGTGGCAGAAAGATCTTGTCGGCGGCGGTCGCGATGTAGTATTCCTTGTTCGAGCCGATCTCCATATACGCAAAGACCGGTTTGCCCGACTGCTTGAAGTCCTTGACCGCGTCGCGAAGTTCGTCGGCTTTTCCCCAACCGATGCCGGGGAAGCTTATGTCGAGCAGAACTGCGCCGATGCGGTTATCGACTTTGGCCTTTCGAAGCTGCGTAATGAGACTCGTGAATGACTGAGGCTGCGAAACGCCGAATGCCTTGGCGAGCGGTTCTTCAGCGACGTAATCGGGCAATTCGCCCGCGACGCTGAGGACAAGCACGCTGTTGCTCGCAACATCGGGGCGGCCCATCGTACGGGCGGCATAGATTAGCCCGACGATGCCGACGATCAGAAGAGCGGCAAGAATACCGCCGAGAAGAAGGAAGATCTTTGCTGTTTTAGACATTGCCATATCGTATCGCGGCCCATGGTTTACGGCCGTTCGCATCAAACATAATCATACGCCATCGAGCGGTCAAAGGTTTACTTTACCGGCGTGGCTACGAATATGTTTTACGTCGCTTCGCAGACGATCAGATTCACGGCACCGCGAAGCTTTTTTCGCACTTCGATGACCCGCAAGCCCGATCTTGCCGCGATCTCGGCCGTGCGGCGATTGAAATGGTCGTCGATCAGGGCAACGGTAACATAATTCAGAAGATCAAAGGCGTAACCAAGCAAGCCGTCGGGACGGACGTGTTCGAGAAGCACGACGCGGCCGCCACGCTTTACTACGCGGCCGAGTTCGGCAAATGCCTTAACCGGGTCGGGGACCGAACAGAAAACCAACGTCGCAAATGCCGCATCGAAATGACCTGCGGGAAAGGGAAGTGCCTGAGCGTCGGCCTGGACGATCGCGATCGAATCGGTCTTACCCCGGGCAAACTCGATCATCTTGATCGAGAGGTCGCTTGCCACGGCTTGCCGGCACGCTGGGTAGAATTCGAAATTCGCCCCGGTTCCGGCTCCAACCTCAAGGATCGAGGCGTTATCGGGCAGAAACCCGATGGTTTCGCGGCGAAGCCCGGCCACATATCGGGTCACGGGGGCGAAGCCGCGGTCGTAGTATTTTGCGATCTTGTCGTAGGCGGCGGGCACGGGAATAGTTTACCGCAGCATGGTCGATCATAGTGACGGGAGCTAGAGACAGAAGCGGACGACGGGACGTAGCAATTCCTTTTTTTTTGATGACTGCTATAATCGTTTGTTTGCGGCTCCGCGAAGATGTCTCATCTTGATGGTCCGCACGTAGTTAATATGGCTAAGAAAGGCTCGGTACTTGTATGCGATGACGAAGAGATCATGCGCGACGTGCTCGAAACGATACTTTCGGGTGCGGGCTACAAGGTAGAGCTTGCAAAAACTGGCGAGGAGGCGGTCGAGGCGTATACGCAGCACGCGTTTGACGTGGTGCTGATGGACGTTTCGATGCCCGGCATCGGCGGATTGACCGCACTCGAGGGTCTGATCAAGATCGATCCCGAAGCCGTCGTGCTGATGGTCACCGCCTACGCAACATTCGATACGGCGATCTCAGCATGGGAAAAAGGCGCGACCGGCGTCATCCGCAAACCGTTTCAGAATGAGCAGATACTTGCCCTGGTCGCCAAAGGCATTCGCAGCCGACGCAAGGAAGAGGAGCGTCAGACCCTCCGGCAGGCAATGTCGCGTTCCGTTAACCGCGAAGGCTTCATCGGCCGTTCGGAGGTGATGGAGAACGTCTTTCGCCTTGTCGAGCGCGTCGCCCCGGCACGCTCCACAGTGCTTATCACCGGCGAGAGCGGTACCGGCAAGGAACTGGTCGCGAAGGCCATTCACGAGTCGAGCCCTCGAGCCAAAGAGCAATTCGTTGCCGTTAACTGTTCGAACATCCCGTCTGACCTTTTAGAGTCAGAACTTTTCGGGCACACGAAAGGGGCGTTCACCGGGGCGATCGCGGCGAAGAAAGGCCTCTTTGAGGTCGCCGATAACGGTTCGATCTTTCTCGACGAGATCGGGGATCTGCGCCCCGAAACACAGGTCCGTCTGCTCAGGGTCATCCAGGAACGTGAATTCACACCGGTAGGTGATACTGCGCCCGTAAAGGTCGACGTCCGAATAATTGCGGCAACGAATGTGGACCTCAAAGAAGCCGTACGGAACGGGACGTTTCGAGAGGATCTCTATTTTCGCCTTTCGGTGGTGCCTATCGAGCTACCGCCGCTCCGCGAACGCCGCGAGGACATCCTGCCGCTCGCTCAGCATTTCCTTAAAAAATATGCGGCTGAGAACGGCCGGGAAATGTCGGAGACATTCAGCCCCGAGGTGTTGTCTCTGCTCGAGAATTATAACTACCCGGGCAATGTCCGCGAGTTGGAAAATGTCATCGAACGAGCGGTTGTCATCGCGCCGACCAGCGAGATCACTGTCGAATGCCTGCGTCCCGAGGTCCGTGACCCGCAGTCCGCTCTCAAGATGATAGCCGAGACGGAAGGTCTGTCGGGCGAGATCGACCTCGCGCGCGGAGTAAGCTTCTATGACGAGGTCAAGCGATTCGAGATCGACCTCATCCGCCGTGCCCTCGACCAGACCGGCGGCCACCAGTCGCGCGCCGCCCGCCTCCTCGGCCTGAACGCAACCACACTTAACTCAAAGATCAAGTCCTACAACATCCAACTCAAGCACTGATCCGACGCCGCCAAAAATACGAACTTTTGTACTTTTTTCCAAAAATATGACCACCTGCGCCGGAGAGTCACCTGATCATGGGCATCCGGCCGCAGAGAAATCAAACATTTTTGACCGGGCAATCGTCCGGCCCCAGGTGTCCGAAATTCTGTACAAATGTACAGAAAATCGTCTATTATGCCCGCAAATTAAAGGCTTTGGTTGCGTTGTATGTCCCGGTACATCTCCGATAAAACGATAAACAGTGGTTGTGGGAACCAACAAAAAGAGTTGTAATTTGGCACGAAACTTGCCCGAAATATCATCAGTCTAGTCTATCCTATACAATTTTTTCCGACTCAGGCCCTTCACGCGGAAATGGATCCTGAAGAAGCGGCAAATGGACTTGACTCAGTCTTTGCTTATTGCTCCCCTGAAATGTGGTGATTGATATATACGTGATGCACTTTATCAGTGGGTCTTTGACTTAATTTCGTTAGGAGGAAAAATGAAAAGTTTTACCAGATTTACATTGGTCTGCCTTTCACTTTTGATCGCGCAGATATCGGCGTTCGGCCAGACGACGGGCTCGCTCACAGGGGTCGTCCAGGATCCGAACGGCGCTCCGATCGCCGGAGCCTCTGTTCTCTTGAAGGGATCTGAGACCGGTACCACAAGGACGACGACCACAAACGATCGTGGTGCATTCTCGTTTAACCTGGTCCAGCCGGGCGACTACACAATGACCGTGGAAAACTCGGGCTTTAAGAAGTCGGTTCTGCCGAACGTGAAGGTAGAGGTCTCGAAGGAGAATCAATTTACAGTCACACTCGAGATCGGTCTCGCCAGCGAGACCGTGACAGTGACTTCCGGCCAGGAGGTGATCAACACATCGAGTCCGACACTGACAAACGTTATTAATACTAAGCAGGTCATCGATCTGCCGCTGCCGACGAGAAACCCGCTCGATCTCGCTGCCCTACAGGCCGGTATCGCTGTTGTCGGCACAGATACGCGTAACGCTTCAGTCGGCGGACTTCGTGGAGCAGCAACCAACGTTACTCAGGACGGCATTAATGCGATGGACAACTTTGTGAAAACCAGTTCGTTCTTCGCGATCAGTGCCCCCTCGCTAAATTCGACGGCCGAGTTCAGCATCACGACCGGTACGACAGGTTCTGACGCGGGCCGCGGCGTTGCCCAGGTCAATTTGGTCACAAAGAGCGGAACCAATGAGCTGCATGGCGGTATCTTTTACCTTCACCGCAATGATGCCCTGAATTCGAACACATTCTTCAACAATCAGACGGTCCCGACAGCGACCCCGCGTGCACGCCAGCGTCAACATTTTTTCGGTTTTGACATCGGCGGCCCGATGTTCTTCCCCGCATTTGGCGAAGGTGTCGACTGGCTTTGGGATGGCCGCGATACCGCGCACTGGTTCTTTTCTTATGAAGGGTTCCGCGAGAACTTTTCGGCTACGCGTAACCGCACGGTCCTTACGCCGGAAGCCCGCACCGGCCTCTTCCGCTATAACGTAAGCGGAGTTACTCAGTCGGTAAATCTTTTCACCATTGGCAACCTCGCGACGACAAATCCGATCACCATGGGGTTGATCAATTCGACGCCGCTGCCTAACAACACTGAGGTTGGCGACGCGTTGAACACCGCGGGTTACAGATTCGGTGTCAGCGGATCGGACGTCAACGACAAGTACGTATTTCGGTACGATCACCACATCACGAAAAAATCGAGACTCGGTGCTCATAAACTGGAGTTCGTTTACAACACAGCTACTTTCTCGCTCAATCCGGACACGTTCAACGGTCTTGAATCCCCGTTTCCGGGGGGCATCAACGCATTTCAGGCGTCTAAGAGGTCGCTCCTGACCGGCGCTTTGGTATCGCAGTTCGGCAGCATCTCTAACGTGTTCCGATATGGAAGGCAGTGGGCGCCTGTCGAATTTACGCGTGATTCGAACCCGTCAGCGCCGTTCATTACCCTTGGTTCCATTTCTTTCCCGGACAACACCTTTATGTCCCAGGGACGCGAAACCATCGTCAAGCAGTTCTCCGACAATATGGTCATTCCGAAAGGAAACCACGTTTTCCGTTTTGGTGCGGATATTCAGGGTATTTTCGCCGATACATATAATGACGCAGGTATTAACCCGACTATCAACATCGGGTCTAATAGTGCCAATCCGACGGGCATCCTGCCTGCGGAACTGCCGGGAGCTAGCTCGACTCAGCAGTCGCTCGCCGGTGCTATTTATTCAAATCTGGTCGGCCTTCTCGCCTCGGCGTCAGCGACCTTTAATGTTCGCGACGCGAATTCCGGTTTTGTACCCGGATTCACTCGCCAGAGACAATTCCACCAGGACGATGTCGGTATATATTTCCAGGACCAGTGGAAGGTTCGTCAGAACTTGACACTGAATCTCGGAACGAGGTGGGAGTTCGAAGGCGTGCCGACTATCCCGAACGGGCTGGCAATCCAACCGCGTTTCCAGGATATGTACGGTGTATCGGGCTTTGGAAATCTTTTCCGTCCGACAGCTCCGGCTGGCGCGGCTCCACCTGTGGCCACGCTGAATTTTGTAGATGGCGATACTGGAATTCCTCTCTATAATCAAGACTGGAACAACTTCGCTCCGTTTGTGGGCCTGGCATGGTCGCCGAACTTCAAGAGCGGTATCGGAAGAGCATTGTTCGGTGAAGCGGGCAAGAGTTCGATCCGTCTCGGGTATTCGA
>CAYSMU010000179.1:0-6579 GCA_964432145.1 uncultured Chloracidobacterium sp. | reverse complement strand
GGTTTGATCTGAATGGCGTTGTCGAGGATCTCCTGGACGTCTTCCATCGACAGCTCGTGGACGAAGCCAACCTGGTTTGCGTCCATGAAGCACGGGTCGCACATCATGTTGCAGCGATTCGTCAGATCGACAGTCAGCACCGCGCCGCGGCCGTATTTGACCGACGACGTGCCGTGATTGTGGAGCTTCTCGTCATTGTGAGCTTCCATGTCGCGGCCGGGGAAGAGGCCTTCGATGTGCGTTAGGAACTCACTGTCGATCGCCATCATGTCCTCGATCTTGCCGTGCTCGGGACATTCCTTGATCATCCAGACCTGGCCGTCACGCTCGATGATCTGTGCCTTGATCTCGCCGACCTTTTCATTCACCAGCGTCGAAACATCGCGCTTGCCGGCGAGGATCTCTTCGCGGGCCTCGATCACGCATTGCGGACAGAGCGAATCGGTCGTTCGCGGAAAGCCGAGAGTCGGCTTGGTCTTCTGCCAGGACTTGAGGATCGGTTTGTCAGCCCACTTCGGGGTGAACGACGGATTCGGCTTGAACTGGTTGACGGAGCGAATGGCGTTGAACGCTCCTTTCGCGATGTAGGTCAGTCCCTTTTCGAAATGCTTTATAGGTCTCATATTAATTGCTCTTCTCCAGATCGTCTCAAGGTATTGCATGCCGGCGTATGGAAAAACTCTAGCGAATCGACGGCGCAAAATATCACAGTCTCAATAGCAAGGCTCGTGCCATCGGCCGACCGCAACTCGTGAATACTTAAACCCCTTAGTTGTCAATAGTTTACGGCACTAGGGCAAGATCCGTCGACAAAAATGGCTGCGCCGTTTTGATACGTATGGAAAAGGTTTAGAGCGGGTTGTCCCTAATTGATACAAAAGCGGCGCCCAGATGCGTGTGACAGATGTTTGGAAGTGCCCGAGGTGATTTGTTGTACGGCACCTCAGACGTTCTCGTCGGCGCAGGCGCTTAGCCGGGCGCTTAATCCAGAGCACGAATTGCACCGATTCTAAAGCGCGCATCTCACTAAAGAGATTAATCACAGGTATCTATGTCACTGTAAATATTATACTTATCGATTTCAAAAATTATTTCATTTTAAGCTTTACATCTGTTTAAGTTTTGTGTTATGCTTTCCAACACTTCAAGGGAAATAGGGTTGAAAACCCATCTCATAGTATTTCAAAGACGGGAGACGAGTCCTTGAATTCCGAATTATGTCAATACGCTTTGGCACATCGGGGTGGCGGGCCATCATTGCAGAGGACTTTACGTTTGAAAACGTCCGTCTCGTAGCAGACGCGATCTGCAGTTATTTGACAACCGAATCTGGCATCGAGAGCAGAACGCTGATTGCCGGCCACGACTCGAGATTCATGGGCGAATCGTTTACCAATGTCGCTGCGGAGATAGCGGCGGCAAAGGGATTCAGGGTCCTGCGGTGTGTCGGGCCAACGCCAACGCCGACAATATCGCACGCGATCCGTTCCCAGGGAGCTGCGGGCGGGGTGAATTTCACGGCCTCGCATAATCCGCCCGAATATCAGGGCATTAAGTTCTCGACATCTGACGGAGCTCCTGCTCTGCCCGAGATAACAAAGAAGATCGAGGCAGGCATAATCGCGAGGGCCAGGGTAGAGGATACGGCTGGCGGCCTGATCGAAGATCACGATCCGCGCCCGGCATATCTGGCAGATCTGAAATCCAAGATCCGCTTTGATGCCATAGCCGATGCCAATGGCCGATACGCCTATGATGCCCTTTGGGGGACGGGCCGCGGCTATCTTGACAAGATCTTAAGGGATCATGGGCTCGAAGTGGAGACGATCCACGACTTTCGCGACGTGCTTTTCGGCGGCAGGTCGCCTGAGCCCGGCGAAGACCACCTCGACGAATTGCGGACGGCGGTGACGGAAAAAGGCCTGACGCTCGGGCTCGCGACGGACGGAGATGGTGACAGATTTGGGGTTATCGACAGCGACGGCAGCTTTATTACGCCGAATCAGCTGATCGCACTATTGACAGACTATCTTGCCGAGGACCGAGGGTGGACGCTTGGCGTCGCACGCAGCGTGGCAACGTCGCACCAGGTAGATCGAGTTGCAAAGGCAAGGGGAATAAAGCTTTACGAGACGCCGGTCGGTTTTAAGTTCATCGGCGAATTGATAAACAGGGACGAGATCATCCTCGGCGGCGAAGAATCCGCCGGGCTCTCGATACGGGGACATTACCCCGAGAAGGACGGCATTCTGGCCTGTCTTCTGGCGGCTGAGGCAGTCGCCGTACGGGGAGCGAGTTTGACAGAGCAGCTTGCGAGCCTTTACCAAAGGGTCGGAAAGCTTGAATCAGGCCGCATCGGCGTGAAGCTAACACCCGACGTTGCCGCCAAGCTGAAAGACAAGCTGGCACACGAGCCGACAGAGATCGGCGGAAGAAAGGTTGAAAAGATAGATCGCATGGATGGCGTCAAATTCCACTTCGGGAATGACGCATGGATGCTGATGCGGCCATCGGGCACCGAGCCGATGGTCAGGATCTACGCCGAGAGCGAATCCCGGCAGGATTTGGAGGAGTTACTTGAGCAAGGCCGCAAACATTTATTGGGGTGACCCGCCGACGCAGCGAACCGCATTAAGGCGATCCGGAACGGCGTCGAGAAAGGCCTCCGCGCGTCCGGCCCGACGTTCGGCACCATGGTGGCTCTCGTTCCTTATTGTCGTTTCGATCTTTGTAATGCTTTGTGTCTCGATAAATTTCCGGGCCTTTTCGGAAATGAAAGAGGAAGCCGGCCAGAACGAAAGGCTTGCGATCCAGATACAGGCCCTGATGGACGAGAACCTCGCACTTCAGGATGAGATTCACGCGCTTAGAACAGATCCAGCGATCATCAAGCGCGAGGCCAAGCGGATCGGCGTCGATCTCAAGGCTGAAAAAGTTCCCGTGCCGTCGAATTGAACAAACGCGGAGAAGTTTGGTTCTTTCGGCACACACCCTGCCCTTTGAAAATCCCCATTTTGCCAACAACTCCGCGAGGCCAACCTAAATTCTTTTCTGGTAAACCACGGGGCCTGAGTTTCCCGAACTCAGGCCGCACTTCCGTTTGGGGCGGTTTAAGTTCTTTCTTAGCATTCATTGGCCTCAACGAACCTTTTTCCACCCGGCGGCGGGCATTGGCAGCTATTCCCCTATCTCCAGCATTGGTAAAGCCATTTTGGAGCGATTTCGCTTGTGCAGAGGGTCACGCTCAGATAAGATGTAATGTTGGACATAACTTCATATTATTAAGGTATAAACACAATGAGTACAGAATCATCAGCAGCCGCAGCCGGACTTCGAGGCGTCGTCGCCGCACAGAGTGCGATCGGTGATGTCAACGGCGAACAAGGCGTTCTTATTTATCAGGGATATAACATTCACGATCTTGCCGAACACGCCACTTTCGAAGAGGTCGTTTATCTATTGTGGCATGGCCGATTGCCGAATCAGGCCGAACTCGACGAGCTGAACGCGGAGCTTCGCACCAATTACGAAGTTCCGGCCGAGGTCATCGCTCTGATGAAACAATTTCCCAAGAATGCCGATCCGATGGATGTGCTTCGCACGGCCGTTTCATCGCTCGATTTTTACGATAAGGATGGGCATGGCACTGACCGGGAGCGTGCAACCAAGGCGGCCACCAAATTAACAGGCCAGATAGGTACGATCGCCGCGGCATGGGACCGGATCAGAAACGGGAATGAGCCGGTGGCGCCTGACCATACGTTAGGCATCGCCGCGAACTTTATGTACATGCTTCGGGGCGAGCGTGCCGACGCCGACGAGGAACGGATGTTTGACGTCTGCCTCATTTTGCACGCTGACCACGAGCTGAACGCATCGACGTTTACGACACGCGTGGTCTCGGGAACCCTCGCCGGGATGTACGGTGCGGTGACTGCCGGTATCGCGGCCCTTGCGGGCCCGCTTCACGGCGGTGCGAACACAAACGTAATGAAGATGCTCATCGAGATCGGCAGCCTCGACGCCGTCGACGGTTGGCTTGACAAGGCTCTCGAGGAGAAGCGCAAGATCATGGGCATCGGCCATGCCGTATATAAGACCGAGGACCCGAGAGCCACATGGCTTCGAAAATACTCACGCCATATGGGCGAGAAGAAAGGCGAGATGAAGTGGTTTGAAATGTCCCGGCGGATCGAGCAACTGATGCTCGAAAAGAAGGGAATGCACCCGAATGTCGATTTCTACTCGGCATCGACATATTACCTTATGGGCATCGCCCTCGATATGTATACGCCGATCTTTGCGGTGTCCAGGATCTCCGGCTGGACGGGCCATATACTCGAGCAATACGCGAACAACAAACTGATCCGACCGCGTGCCGAATATATCGGTGCCCGCGATCTCAAATATGTTCCGATCGCTGAGCGGTAGATCTGTATTGCTCGCTGGAATCACAAAAGCCCCGGAATTTTCGGGGCTTTTTCTGATTTTCGGATAGCCAGTGAGCACCGGCTTTCGATCATTGAGCGAGCCTAAGCTGCGAGATCTCGCGATTTTGCGGGAGCATGGGTATGTCCGGGGTCGGGAGAATGCTCTGCCATCGGCTATTGTCCTCGAGCAATCTTTCGATATCGCCGACGGGAAGTGGTTTTGAGAAGAGATATCCCTGTCCGAACTCGCAGCCGAGTATGCGAAGCTGATGAAACTGATGAATGCTCTCGATCCCCTCGGCGACAACCTTCAGGCCGAGTGCCTTGGCAAGGGCAATGACAGTGCGAACGATCTCGCCATTCTCCGTGTTCTCTTCCATGGCGCTCACGAATGAGCGGTCGACCTTGAGCAGGTCGATCGGAAAGCGGTGCAGATAGCTCAGGCTTGAGTATCCTGTTCCAAAATCATCGATACTGATGCGGACGCCGGTTTCCTTGATCTGCTTGAGCATGAGGATGGCGGTTTCCGCATTTTCCATGACCGCGCTTTCAGTCAGCTCCAGCTTAAGGCTTGAAGGGTTGATACCGGTTTCGGAAATAACGGTCTTTATCTGCTCGACAAGTCCGGGATGGCCAAAGTGCTTGCCTGAAAGATTGACCGCTATCGTCAAGGGCCGTTCGCCTTTCATTTCATTTTGCCACTTCACGACCTGCGTACATGCGGAGTGAAGTATCTGGACCGTCATCGGGATGATAAGGCCGGTACTTTCGCTGATCGGAATGAACTCGTTTGGCGGCACCAGGCCACGCTGCGGATGGTTCCATCGAACGAGGGCCTCGAAACCGTCGAGAGTTGCAGATTCGAGCGATATGATCGGCTGATAGTAAAGCTCGAATTCGCTTCGTTCGATCGCAAATCGAAGGTCGGTCTCAAGCTGAAGCCGGGTTACCGCCCGAATGTGCATCTTCTGGTCAAAGATAACGTAGTTTTCCTCGTTATCTTTGGCGTAGTACATTGCGATGTCGGCGTCGCGAAGGATGTCCTCGGCCTCCGGATATTTCGAATTTCCGTAGGCGATACCGATCTTGGCGCTCGTAAATACCTGCCGGCCGTCCAAAGTGTAAGGCTCGGCGAGACGTTTCGCGAGGCGATCCGCGAAGGCCGTAGCCTCGTCCCGGCTAAGAAGGTCGGAGAGGATGATGCCGAACTTATCGCCGCTGAAGCGTCCGACCATATCGGCTTCGCGGACCATCCCTTCGAGGCGTTTTGCGACATTCTTGATCAGCCGGTCTCCGAGGCTATGGCCAAGGCTGTCATTGATCGTCTTGAAACTTTTGAGGTCGAGAAACAGCACGGCGAAGTTGCTTTCGGAGTTTTCCCGACTCTGCTGGAGCAGGCCCTTGAGCGTGTCGATAAAATAATTTCGGTTCGGCAGGCCGGTGAGTGCATCATGATAAGCAGCGTGCCGAAAGTTCTCGTGACTTTCCTGCAACGCCTCGCTCGAGCGTTCGAGCTCGGCAACATAATGCTGAAGCTCGTTCACGTGCTGCTCTGCCTGCTCGGCACGTTCGCGCTCGGCCTGTTTTGCCTTCTCGACGGTCTTTTTTACATCCTCGACAAATCGGCGGAAGGTCAAATAAATGACCCCGAAGAACCCGATGACGGCCGCCACGAGAAAGATATTTACTTGTTGCAGTGCCTGGTAAACGATGCCGGCGACCAGCGCTCCGGTCAAATACATGACAACCGCATCAAAACAACTGTCAGTCCACACCTTCCAGAACGACCTCTCTTTCTTGATAGACGAAAAGAGAGCTATCACGACTGAATTCACCAGGAACAGGGTGACCGTCATGGTCAGGACGAGCCACACCAGACTCGTCAATTCCTCACGTTTTAGAATGACGTCAAGCGGCCCGAATACGAATTTCACGACCTTTGTCGCCGCGAAGACGGCAATAGCGGCCGTCATGATATTCACGAGCACGGTACGCAGGCTCATCGCCAATCCCACGCGACGCATCTTTAGCGCGGCACAGGCGGTCTCAACCATCGCGAGGATCAATCCGATCTCACCGCCATAAAGCAAGATCGACAGGATGATCAAGCCGTCTGAGATCGTGACGTGGATATTTACGCGCGGAAGCT
>CAYSMU010000178.1:5719-6598 GCA_964432145.1 uncultured Chloracidobacterium sp. | reverse complement strand
GAAGCGACTTCTTGCGGCGGCGCTTGTCATGGCGTGCGCCGTGGGGCTGGCGTCGGAAGGGCAAACTGGAACGATCAACGGTGGAAAGGTGACCATCGGTAAATTTGACAGGGGTAATCGCGATGCCCTCGCTTCATGGAGTCGGTCGAGGGCCAAAGATCTCGCGAAGGTTGCCTCGTCGCTTAAGAACCAGAATGTTCGTGGTTCTCTGATAAACGCCTTTCAGGCCGGAACATGGGGCCATCGACGGTCGTTCGGCGTCTGGGTATATGATCCTGTTCGCGGCATTTATTGCTTTCTCCCGTATTATGACGGCTGGAATTCACCGTACGGCTACGGGTATGGATCATACATTTATTGGTACCAGCTGCCGCCGAATGTTGCGCCGGTAAATCCGCCGACCCGCCTGGACGGCCGGTTAGATCCGCCGGTTGATTCGGAAACTGACGGCCGCGGATCCAAGTCGCGGCCTGGACAAACTTATTCTTCGCCCAGTGACGGGTTTAAGGAATCCCGGCCCGTGCGGGAACCTTCATATTCGCCTCCGCCGACTGCACGGGAACCGGTGTATAATCCGCCCCCGCCGCCGGTAAAGACGGACAAACCAGGGATCTAGACATTCAAATTATGAAGAGAAGAGAGGCTGCCGATAATGGCGGCCTCTTTTATGCGTATTCGGAGTAATTTAGGATCAGCAGATGCAGTTTCCGCCGGGGAACAATCCGCTCCAATGTCCCAGGATGCTCCACCAGGCCACCTCCGGAACGCACGCAACCAGGTGTCGTATTCCGGGGATTTTGGGGCTCTGGGTCACCGGAATTGGGTAGCTGGGTCACACACTTTTGGGTTTCTGTTCCGACTTTGAACCCGATCGCAATC
>CAYSMU010000178.1:2708-5709 GCA_964432145.1 uncultured Chloracidobacterium sp. | reverse complement strand
GGCGAAAAACGCATGGGATCGCAGCCATTTTGTTCATCGCGGCTGCGGCTACCGCGGCGGCGATTACGCCGATGAAGTCGCAGGGTTAACTAAGGCGCCTGAACTATTCTGGTAACAGACCCCTAAATTACTTTAGACCGTAAATGAATAAAGCTGCCTGCTCGGCGGTCGGTGGTTTCGGGATGAACGGCTCGGCGATCAGCAGTACCGACTGCAGTCCGTTAAAGAGCGTGTGGAGAATAATACAAGGAAGAAGATTATTCGACCAGACACGAACGAAAGTAAGTATTACGCTGAGCAAAGTCAGCAGGAAGATCGTCGAAAAACTGGGATAATATTGCGGTACATGCACAACCGCAAAAAGCAGTGTGACAAGAACAAACGCCGCCGGTACGCCGAGCGTCCGCTGGAACGCTGAATAGAGAACGCCTCGATAAACTATCTCTTCGACGAGCGGGGCACTGACCGTTGCCACAAATGCGACAATGTAAACGGCCGAACGGGAACTCTTCAGGATCCGTATCAGATCGTTTTCCTGTTCGGGAAAGTATGACCCGACGGCGGCTGCGACGATGAAAAATCCACCTAGTATTATAAGATAATGCCACCACGCCACGCCTCCGCCGTTCCAGCCCAGCATCTTGCGAAATCCGTACTTCCGTGCCCTCGTGACCACAAACCAGGCCAGGACTAGCGTAATAATGTGAGCGGGAATTATGGCTACGATCTGCAGAAAGATCGACGTCGGGTCGGACTTGGCAAACTCGACGATCCGTTCAGAGTCGGTGATCGGCGGATCCTGCAAAGCCAAATAAGGAAGCAGGAATAATGTCGGAACGATGAGGATCATCAGAACGCTCGCGATCCAGACCCCGACGGCCTCAAGCGAATTCCAGGGCGGATCGTCAGGGCCGGCGGGCTTTGCCTGATCGGCGCGCGAAGGTGCATCTTCGAAATGAGCTTGAATGATATTTTCCTCGATTTCCACGTGTTCGAGTTTAGCCAATGGCGACGACGAGTGCCAAGTTCGACTTTCTCTTCTTGCAGTTTGTCGAAATACGATATAATCTAAAATTCCGTGGAGCTACACGGAGGCAATCCCCGACAATCAGTGATCGCAATAATTCCCGCACGGTACTCGTCCGTCCGTTTGCCGGGGAAAATGCTGCTTGAGATCGCCGGAAAGCCCTTGATACTGCACACTTTAGAACGAGCAAGCTCCGCGTCGACCGTCGATCGTGTCATCGTGGCGACTGACGATGAACGAATTTTTGAGGCAGTCTCGGCGGTGGGCGGAGAGGCCGTGATGACCTCTTCGGTTCACGCGTCGGGAAGTGACCGCATCGCCGAGGTCGCCGAGGGCCTGCCGGAAGACTCGATCATCGTAAACGTTCAGGGTGACGAACCGCTTATTTCGCCCGAGACGATCGACCGGGCCGTCCGTTTGATGATTGAAGGCGACGCGGACATGGTAACCGTATGTGAGCCGCTGACAAGTCTTCACGGCGAGCTGTTGAATTTCAATGTTGTTAAGGTTGTATTTGGCGATAACGGCCGGGCCTTGTACTTTTCGCGCTCACCGATGCCGTTCCCTCGCGACGCATCGCTGCGTTACGGCGGCGACCCGAATCGGGCCCTCGAACAGGAGCCTGAGTTGTTTGATAACTTCAGGAAACACACCGGGCTTTATGTTTACAGCCGCGAATACTTATTGAGGTTCACAAAGCTGCCCCAGACGCGGCTCGAGAAATTCGAATCGCTTGAACAGCTGCGGGCGCTTGAGGACGGAGCGGTGATCAAGGTCGTCGATGCGGCCGGCACGTCGATAGGTGTCGACACTCCTGAAGATCTCGACCGCGTTCGGCTTAAGATCGAGTTTCCGGGCATTCGATTTCGTCCCGGCACCGTCGACGATATCCCGGCGATTTCTGATGCCTATATCCGGGCGGTCCGCGGATCGTACGACGGCATTTTGCCGAATGACTACCTTGACGGCCTTTCGGTCGAGGCCCGCACAAAGGTTTTCTCTGAACGCAGAGCGGAACATGAGGATACGTACCAGTTATTGATAGCCGAAGATGGCGACGCAGGTGTCGTCGGTTTTATCGACCACGCAGCCAGAGACGCGGAGAATTTCCATCATGAGTCTTACATCTTCTCCTTTTATGTTGTTCCGGAGTTTCAGCGGCGCGGGCTCGGCGGCCTGCTTTTCCGCGCGTGCCTAAGGCAAATTCGAAGCAATTGTTACGGCTCGGTCTGCCTCGACACCTTCGAGGCGAATCCGTACCGGAGATTTTACGAGCAGATGGGCGGGAAGGTGATCGCGTCCGGAGAGCATGAGCATTCGGGCAAACCGTTACCGACGGTTGTCTATGGATGGGACGACCTCTCAGCAGTATGAGCGACTGGATAGGATTAGCGTTCTTTGTGCTTCTCGTTGTCGGTGCGCTGGTCGGCATTAAAGTACTCGCTAATCCCAGACAGCGGACGTCAGACGATTTTGAAAAGGGCGCCGCGGAGAATACGACGATGACCGGAGCCCTCTTGAATGCGCTTCATGACGTTACGGATCCCGGAGCGGCCAGAGCAAAAGAAGTGCGGATGCAGATGAAGGACGGGACGTTTAGGAAGAAAAAGCGGGAAGGTAAGGCGGAAGGTGACCCAGGTGATGGGGAAACATCTGTTGGTAAGAGCAGTTAAGTGTTCTAAGGGTAAACGATTCGGTGGAGATGAATATGACCAAGTACATTTTTGTTACGGGTGGCGTGGTATCAAGCCTCGGCAAGGGGCTGGCAGCGAGTTCGATCGGCTGTTTGCTCGAGGCCCGAGGGCTGACCGTCCAGATGATGAAGCTGGACCCGTACATAAACGTCGACCCGGGAACGATGTCGCCGTTTCAGCACGGCGAGGTTTTTGTCACGGACGATGGCGCCGAAACCGATCTCGACCTCGGGCACTACGAACGATTCACGAGTGCGAAGCTCTCACAGGCGAATAACTG
>CAYSMU010000178.1:0-2698 GCA_964432145.1 uncultured Chloracidobacterium sp. | reverse complement strand
CTATCTTTCTGTTATCGAAAAGGAGCGTCGGGGCGACTATCTTGGCAAGACGATCCAGGTCATTCCTCATATAACGGATGAGATCAAGGCCGCGGTTCGAACTGTCGCCGACACCCACAAGCCGGACGTGTTGATCGTCGAGATCGGCGGTACGGTCGGTGATATCGAGTCTCTGCCCTTCATGGAAGCGATCCGCCAGATGGGGAATGAAGAAGGTCGGAATAACGCGATCTTTATCCACGTGACCTTGGTCCCGTTCATAGCGGCCGCGGGCGAACTCAAGACGAAGCCAACTCAGCACAGTGTTCGCGAACTCCGCGAGATCGGTATCGCACCTGACATCTTGCTTTGCCGCTCCGATCGGCCGCTGCCGGCAGATCTCCGAAAAAAGATCGCCCTGTTTTGTAATGTAGGCGAAAACGCGGTGATATCGGCGCTCGATGTTCCGACGATCTACGAAGTGCCTCTCGCGTTTTATGAGCAGGGGCTGGACGACCTGATCGTGACCGACCTTCATCTCAAGGAACAATTCCCGACCGCCGACCTTCGCCGGTGGCGCGAACTTGTGGCGACCATCAAGGAGCCGACCGGTGGTACGGTGCGGATCGCTATCGTCGGGAAATATGTCGAGCTCGAAGATTCTTACAAATCTCTTCGCGAGGCGCTAACTCACGCCGGCGTCGCGAACAATCTCCGGGTCAACGTTACCTGGATCGAATCTGAGAATCTCGTTAAAGACGATTACGAGAACGAACTGCAGGACTTTGACGCGATCCTTGTGCCGGGCGGCTTTGGGAAACGCGGCATCTCGGGAATGCTTCGTGCGATCAAGTATGCCCGTAAATCAGGCACGCCATACTTCGGCATCTGTCTTGGTATGCAGACGGCGTGTATAGAATTCGCTCGAAACGTTTGCGGCCTGCGTGACGCTGATTCGACCGAGTTCAACGAAGAGACCCCTTTCCCCATCATTTTCAAACTCCGTGACCTGGTGGATGTCGAGGAATACGGCGGGACGATGAGGCTCGGCGAATGGGAATGTGATCTGAGGGAAGGCTCGCTCGCCCGCGAGATATACCACGGGGCCGGTCATATTGGCGAGCGCCACCGGCATCGTTATGAGTTCAACCCTGAATACAGAGATGTGCTCGAGAAAGAAGGCCTCGTAATAAGCGGCATTTCACCGGATGGTAAGTTCGTCGAGATGATCGAGCTTCCGCGGGAAACTCATCCGTACTTCGTTGCGTGTCAATTTCACCCGGAATACAAGTCAAAGCCGCTTGCGGTTCACCCGCTGTTCGATTCTTTCGTTCGAGCGGCGTGGGACAATCGAGTTAGAAGCGAGAATCTCGAACATGACGTGGCGAGTGAAAAGGCCGTCGATATCCCCGACCATGTGGAGATCGGCGGTGATGAGTAGTTGGGCTTTTGAGGACAGAATGGCAAAGCGAGTCGACAAGCCTGTTAGATTATATGTATTGACGATTTTCATCGTAGTGGCTTATGGTTTGATGCCATTCGTCTCGGTCTTCTTCATCGATACCCGCCAGGCCTTTTATATTGGTCTTCGAAACTTGCCGTTTAATGGATCGCCATTTGTGCTCTACGATGCGGATGGGAACGCGGACCCAATACTAGTTTCGATAAGTGTTTTACTGTGCCTATTTTCCATCTCGTCATCGCTTTGGGCATTTTATGGTGATAGTGCCGGAAGAATTGCAACTCTTTTCTTTCTGACTCTGGACGTTGTTTGGTGGATAGGAATTGTCGTTTTTGCGCTGACTTTTGCTGAAGCCGCGAGTTCTGACAAGCTTAGCTGGGTGACACAATTGATCGGGCCACCGATCTGGCTCGGTTTTGTATGGTGGAATTTTACGAGACCGGACATTTCCGCGTACTATAGGTATGTTTCGGAATCCACCAAATGACAAGTAATTCCTCATTTCAGGTCGGAGATGTTGCCTTCGGAGACGGCCGGCTTTCGTTCCTTCTCGGCCCGTGTGTAGTCGAGTCGCTCGACCACGCGATCGCCATGGCGTCTGCTATTAAGGAGATTTGCGGGCGGGCCGGCGTCGGATTTGTCTATAAATCTTCGTTCGACAAGGCGAATAGGAGTTCGATCGAGAGCTTTCGCGGCGACGGACTCGACTTTGGGCTGGGAGTCCTGGCCGAGGTCAAAGAAAAGTTAGATGTTCCGATAATCACCGATATTCACGAACCGTGGCAGGCGGCCAGGGCTGCCGAGGTCGCCGACATTCTCCAGATACCTGCTTTCCTTTGTCGTCAAACAGACCTGCTCGTCGCGGCGGCAGAGACCGGCAAGGCTGTAAACGTAAAGAAGGGGCAATTCCTCTCGCCGTGGGATGCGAAGAATATCGTGGAGAAACTAAGGGCGGCCGGCTGCGAAAAAATACTCCTCACGGAGCGCGGTGCCAGCTTTGGCTACAACAATTTGGTTGTCGATATGCGTTCGTTTCCGGTAATGAGGTCGTTTGGCGTGCCTGTGGTCTTTGATGTGACGCATTCACTTCAATTACCCGGCGGATTGGGCAAGGCAACGGGTGGCCAAGCCGAGTACATCGAAAACTTTGCCCGAGCCGGTGTCGCCTGTGGCCTGGATGCTGTCTTTATGGAGGTCCATGACGATCCATCGCGGGCTCCGAGCGACGGGCCCAATCAACTGCCGTTGAACAGACTG
>CAYSMU010000177.1:0-6663 GCA_964432145.1 uncultured Chloracidobacterium sp. | reverse complement strand
GTAGCGCACGTCTCTCCGGAACAGGACGGAATATCTTTCGCGATCACCTCACACTTCTTGGTGCCGGTTAGTTTCAATACGAAGGATGTTTTCTTATTAAGTCCGATCTCAACTTCACAGGCCCAGACGTAACCTTTGCCTCCGATCTCGATAGGAATGAGATTGGAGATCAGGAATGTCTCCGTGGCCTTTGTTGTGCCCGGTGAAAGGACGATATCGATGAACGATGCTTGTATGCCAACGCTATCGGTCATCGATGACTGGATCGGTTTGGTGTCTCCAAGTATGGTGTCGATCGTCCTTTTCTGCTGCAGATAAAATCCGTCGCGCAGTGGCTGGGCAAGATTAATAGTTAGCCACTGAAGGGCAACAGGCTGCTTGTTCTGAAATTGCTTTAGCCCTTTTTGATAGGCGGCGGAGAATTCGGGAACCTTTTTTGCGTCGTCTGCCGTGATCGGCCTGCAGTATGGCGACTCGCAATCTTCTGCCCGGAGCCAGGCAAGATACTCCTTACTCGCCTTATTAGTACAAAAGAAGCAATCGCGCGAGACCGCGGGTGTGGACTTGATGCGATCGACAAGGGCCTTGTTGGTCTCCAGGCCGCCCCGGAACAGGTAGAACCTCTTTCGGCGAAGCTCTTTGCCCTTGTTTCCGACCTGCCTTCCTTTGATCTCGAGCAAATTCCCGGGCTGCGCCGTTACCGGTGCCGCAATGGCCGGTGTCAAGAGCAGCAGCACCAGGATCGCTCGATAAATTCGCATGGCGGTTAATCAAGAAACGGACGAGCCGGGAACTTTAGGAACGGAAGCCTCACGTTTCGAACAAAGAATCTATCGGATCGGATCGCCTCTGGCGGAGCAAATGCATTGGCCCCGCCTGCCGCGATCAGATCGTCCTGGTCGATCCCGTCGCCGCTCACACCAACAGCCCCGACAAGCGTGGATCCCCGATAGATAGGCAGCCCACCGGCAAATATCTGTGCCCCATTCTTCAGTTCCGGGATCGCAGTACACGGGCATGGCGGAAGCATCGCCCGCCTTTTGTACGCGGCACTGTCACACATCATCGGCGGAGAAATAAGAGCCGTCCGTATCAGATCAAGTTGAAGGCCGACGTTGAACGGACTCCAGTCAACCAGCGGCGTGCTGAATGGTCCCGGCTGAGTATCATTGATCCCGTCCGGGAAAAGCGGCCGGTGAAGAAAGCCCACGGCCCGGTCACTGAACGCGATCGACCCGTTAAGGCTGATGCCGTCAGCTGCTGCTCGCGTAACATATGCCCCGAACCCGGCCCCTGTAAGTTTTGCCCCCGCGTCGGAGCGGGCGAAGAAATTCGAGGTCCGCGCCTTCTGCACGGCGACATCGAGGCCAAAGACTGGAGCGTCGGGTTGACGAAAAATACCTAATACCTTGCCGTCCGTATCAACGACCGCAATGGTTACTCGGGCATTACTGCCTATCGGCTGACGGATGGCCCCTCGGGTCCGATTAGCTGTCTCAACGGCAGACCCGAGAATCTGGGAGACTTCTGCTGCGGTCAAAGCGGATCCCGCGATCGTCGGAAATCGGGAGCTATATTGTCCGATGACGCCATTCAAAACGCCCGAGATGAAATCGGTAGCTGGTGCCGCCCTTATTACCGAAGTAACAACGCCGGGTAAGCTGCCAAAGCCGATTGACGGGGCTGTCGTGCCGTCGACGGAATTGGCGAACGCCAAACGAATACCTTCGACAAGAATATTGTCAGCACGGACCAGAGCCGGAGTCTCGTATCCGCGCGTACCATACAGGGCAATCGCCTCTTCATAGGACTGATCGTCATCTGTCGGGATTCGGTCGACGGTGTAGAGACCATCTCCCTCGACACCAATTCCTCCAACCGCCACGCCATTCTTGTAAAGGGGCACGCCGCCTGGATCGCCAGAAAGGCCAAGTGGAAGACCGGCTATCGCGATGTCGGAGCAAGGTAGCGTTGAGAATTGCACACCGTAAAGCGGCCCGCCCGGTCGATTTTCGTCTTTTGGAGGGAAGTGCTCTTGAATAATGAATGACGCCGTACGAGTAGAAAATGCGTTCCCGCCCGAGGAGAGGATTGCTGCCGTACCTGCTTTAGAGAATGAAGCGGCAGTCGATGGAACAGTTAAATTCTCGAGCCCTTGTCCCAAACGCCCAACGCTCCTGATCAAAGTGTTTGCAGGAGCACCGTTCATGGCAAATGTTCCGAGCAGATTTCCCTCCTTATCCGCGACAGAGACAGTCACGTTCTTGTTCATTGCTACCGCTTTGGATACCGCTTGAGCGATGATCGTTTGAACGTCCGTTACCGTGAGGCTTTGAGAGAGAGCCGGCGCCGAAGAAAGCAGGGATATCACGAAGCCGGCAAACACCAAGAAAGCCTTCACCAATATTTGATTCTTCATGATGGGTAGAAATATTATACAATCTTCTTCGATAGTCAAGTAAATCTAACAATTTGTCATTAGGCACCGTTTTGTGCTAAAAGCACAGGCTGTAACTAATCTTAGTTCAAGGTAGGCGATGCGTATGTCCTCGGGTTTTCCCAGACTTTTCGTTTGGATGATCGCTCTGGTCGTCCTTGTACCGGCCTACATCTCTGCCCAACGGTCGGACGGTAGGCTGACCGGAAAGGTGAGCGATGCTGACGGCAAGCCTGCCTCGGGCGTTACGATCACGTTTACAAATCAAACGAGTGCCGAGGTGCGTTCGCAGCGAACTCGGCCTGACGGGAGCTACTCGATCAGACTTCGCGTCGGGGCGTATCGCATTGCGGCAGCTCCACCGTATGAGGCGCGATTTAATCGCGGAAAAGCGGAGGAATACGGGGTCTTTTCGATCATTATTTGCGATGACACAAAGAAGAAGTGCCCGACACTAGAGAATGTCATCGTTGATGGGGCCGAACGCAAGATCGATGTCTCGGTGGTTGAACCGGCAAAAGAAGCTACCGGAGCTCCCGATGCAAAGCCGGTAGCCACACCGGCCCCAGATGCGCGGGAGGTCCGCGATCGATGGCGTTACCTGTTTCCGGAATATGATCGATATGGTGACAAAGGGGCTCGCGGCCGCGATATTCCGTTTCGCCGCGGAAAATGGTACAACCCGTACGACCAGAACAAACTAAAGGGCGATATCCCGGTCATCGGCAACGACTATTTCATGATCCTGTCGGCCGTTAGTACGACGGGGGTTGAACTTCGACGAACGCCCACAGGTACAAACGTCAGTTCGGCTAATCAGAATACTAATAACCCATTCGGCCGTCCTGAGAGCTTTTCTTTCGGCGAGACACTCCAGTTCTCATTCGAATTCTTTAAGGGGCAGACGGTATTCAAGCCTCGCACTTGGGCGATCAAGATATCGCCAACGATAAGCATTCCAAATTACCTGAACGCCCGTGAAAACGGGGTCGTAAATATCGATGTCCGCCGCGGCACGACACGAACGGACTATCAGGTGTCGCTCGAAGAGGCGTTTGCCGAGGTGAAGCTTTTCGATACGAACGATAACTTTGACGCTGTATCGATCAGGGCCGGTATTCAGCCTTTCAACGCGGATTTTCGCGGATTTCTTTTCTCCGACAATAATCTGGGTGCCAGGATCTTCGGAGCTTTCTCGAATAACAAGACGCAGTTCAATCTCGCGTACTTCCGACAGATCGAGAAGGATACCAACAGCGGCCTCAACTCTATGCGCTCCCTGAGGCCACAGGACATTTACATTGCCAATGTTTTCCGGCAGGACTTTCTGACTAAGGGCTATACGATACAGGCTGTCGCGGCTTACAACCACGATCGGGCGGATACTTACTACGATCAAAACGGCTTTCTGGTGCGTCCCGCGGTCGTCGGCAGTGCCCGCAGGCACAGCGTAAAAGCCGGCTATATTGGCATTAACGGCGACGGACACATTGGCCTGCTCAATCTGTCAAATTCGTATTACTACGCCTTTGGAGAGGATGATTTTAATCCGATCGCCGGTCGAAAGACCGATATCAGTGCACACATGGCCGCGGCCGAGGCTTCGATCGATCGTGACTGGCTGCGGTTTCGTGCTTCGGTCTTCTTCGCTTCCGGCGACGACAATCCCACCGATGACAAAGCAAAGGGATTTGACGCGATCCTGGACGATCCTAATTTTGTGGGCGGCCAGTTCTCATATTGGAATCGGCAAGGAATAAAGCTCATTTCGACAGACGTGGGACTTGTTCAACCGAACAGCCTGCTTCCGAGTCTGCGCTCGAGCAAGATCGAAGGGCAGTCGAATTTCGTGAATCCGGGAATCTTCATCTTCAATGCAGGTGTCGACGCCGAACTTACACAGACCGTGAAGACCGTATTCAATGCGAATTACCTACGGTTTCACCGTACCGAACCACTCGAGTACGTACTCTTTCAGCCGGGTGTCAGGCATGAGATCGGTTATGACCTGAGTCTGGGAGTGATCTATCGGCCTTTCCTTATCAATAACCTGACGTTTACCTTTGGCGGGAGCATGTTTTTTGCCGGAAAAGGATTCAAGGACATATACACCGATCGACCGCGAAATTGCCCGATCCCAAATTTCTGCACAGGCGATATCCAGGATCCCAGCAAACCGCAATACTCGCTATTTAGCCAAATGAAGTTGATCTTCTAGTACGAGGGGAATGATAGAAAAAATGGCAGCCGCATCAACCAGGAACCATCGGATCAAGTTGATAATTCTATTTGTCTTTGTGTGCTTTCTGGCATTAGGGCTTTGGCGAAGCGGTGCTATGGCAAGCAAACAGGAACAGGCCCTGACCCCTGATGTTGCGGCAAGTCCCCCGATGCCCACGGGTCCGTCCGATGTCGAGGCCGTTCAACAACAAGCCCAGCTTGAGGGGTGCGTCAAATGCCACAACAACATCGAGCCGATGCACCGCTACACCGCGAACGGCGATGTTTATGAAAAGATCAAAGACGGCAAGGACGCACAGGGACTGACCTGTACGGCCTGTCACGGCGGAAATCCGGCGGCGACTACCGCAAAAGATGCTCACGTCCAGCCGAAGTTTCCAAAAGCATGGGGCTGTAAGAATGGCGAGTGCTCAAGTAAAAACCCTGAACGGTCTAATACGCTCCTTGCAAAGGAGAGTAAGGAATTCGTCCGGTTCATAAATCCCGGAGACTTTCGAGTTGTCAATCAGGCCTGCGGGGAATGCCATTCCGATGAGAACAAAGCGGCGTCGAGAAGTATGATGGCCCACGGGGCAATGTTATGGGGTGCGGCCCTTTACAATAATGGCGGGTTTCATCTTAAGGATTCGAACTTTGGAGAAAGTTACAACGCCGACGGCAATCCGCAAATGCTGATACAGCAACCGGCACCTACGCGTGAGCAACAGGCGTTCAAAGGGTGGCTTTCTAGCATCGAACCTCTCCCTCGTTGGGAACTTTCGCAGCCAGGGAACATACTCCGGGTGTTTGAGCGTGGCGGTAAGCGAAGGCTAGAGGTCGGTAACCCAGATAAAGAAGAAGAGAACGGCAAGCCCGACAAAGGGCTGAGCCCGCGCGGCCTTGGTACTAATAACCGCACCGATCCGGTCTATCTGGGCCTGCAAAAGACAAGATTGCTCGACCCGACGCTTAATTTCCTCGGCACTAACGATCATGCCGGCGACTACCGCTCAGCGGGCTGCACGGCGTGTCATGTGATATATGCGAACGACACCAGCGTCGCCGCCTCAGCCCAGTATGCCTCGGCAGGCAATCAGGGCTTTTCTCAATCAGCCGACGAGAAGATACCGAAACGAGAGTCCGGCCACCCTATCAAGCATCAATTCACCTCGCAAATTCCGACGCAGCAGTGCATGACCTGTCATATGCATCCGGGAACGAATATGGTCGCGACGTATTTGGGACGGATGTGGTGGGACAACGAGACGGACGGGAAATTCATGTATCCGCAAGACAAGCAGATCGAGCCGTCGCAGTCGGATGAGGCCCGAAAGCTTGATAAAAACCCGGAGGGATCGAGCTTGAGGGGCCTCTGGTCGGACTCCATTTTCCTTCAGAAAACAGGCACGGCAGACTTTAATGCCCAACTCAGAAATGTGCAGTTCGCCGATACACATGGACACGGCTGGATCTATAAGAACGTTTACAAAAAGGACCGAAAAGGCAACCTGTTAGACGCGGACGACAATATCGTTCTGCCGGGAGACCCTAATAAATGGAGCAAGGCAGTCCACTTACAGGACATTCATCTGGAAAAAGGTATGCACTGCGTGGATTGTCACTTTCGACAGGACAGCCATGGGACCGGCATTTTGTACAACGAGCCTCGGGCGGCGGTGGAGATCGGCTGCATCGATTGTCATGGATCGATGAAGGCAAAGTCGAACACGATCACTAGCGGGCCCGCGGCAATGTCGCCGCCCCGCGGCGAGATCACACTCCGCCAGCGTAACAACAAACCGATCGTCGGCCGCGACCTCACGCGTCTAAGATTCCGTTCACCCGATGGCCGACAGTTGCCGGTGCTTGAGGTGCTTACGGCGGCGACCGCGCGCAACAAGAAATGTACGGACGAGAAAGGCAAGGCGATCGAGCTAAAGGCGGGCGATATTGTCCAGAATGCAATAGTTGAATCCGGCAAGTGTTGGAAGGTAACTCAGACCGTG
>CAYSMU010000176.1:0-6664 GCA_964432145.1 uncultured Chloracidobacterium sp. | reverse complement strand
CTCGCTAAATAACGACGGCAAGCTGACCACTACCGAGAATTATGCCGTTCGGCTGCTTACACGCGAGGGACGCCGTTTTGCGGTCGCGAGGGCGTTTTACCTGGTCAGTGCCGGAAAGGTCAAGGAAATCCAGGCATGGGTTATCCGCCCCGGGGGATCGTTTAAGGAGTACGACAAGAAGACGGTGCTTGACGTTATCTCCGATCAGGACGACGTGTATAACGAAGGCCGGATCAAGGTAATTGACGCATCCGAGGACGTAGATACAGGATTCATTTTCGGCTATACGATCGTGACCGAGGAATCTGCGCTCTTTTATCAGGACCAATGGACTTTCCAGTCGCGCCTTCCGACGCTGATGTCGCGATACGCGTTGAACCTGCCGAACGGATGGACGGCGACGAGTATTTCGTTTAACACGGAGGAAATAAAGCCTCAGGTAAACGGAAGCAGCTATTCGTGGGAGATGCGCGGCCTGGCCCCGATAAAATGGGAGCCAATGAGCCCATCGGCCGCCAACTTGGCCCCGCGGATCGCGGTGAATTATATGCCGGACCCGAAATCTCAGTCTGTAGGGCGTGTCTTTGCCGACTGGAAAGATGTCTCGCGGTGGGCAACGGCAATGCATGAGCCGCAGGTGATAATCGACGATAATATCGCAGGTAAGGCGCGCGAACTGACCGCAAACGCCAAGACCGAATTTGAGATGATCAGGGCTATCGGAGCCTTTGTCCAAAGTTTGCAATACATTTCGATCGATATCGGTGTCGGCTATGGAAACGGTTACAAGCCGCGTTCGTCCACTATGGTGCTCAGCCGGGGCTACGGCGACTGCAAGGACAAGGCTAACCTGATGCGGGCCCTGCTCAAATCGCTTAAGATCGACGCGTATCCCATCGCAATCTATTCGGGTGATCCGAGTTTTGTGCGGGCCCAGTGGCCTTCGCCGCGGCAGTTCAATCACTGCATCATCGCGGTAAGGGTGAGTGATGCGACCAAGGCCTCGACCGTATTAGACCATCCGACGCTCGGACGTTTGTTGATATTTGACGCGACAGACCCATTTACGCCGGTCGGCGATCTGCCGGACTACTTGCAGGGCAGCAACGCCCTCATCATCGCAGGCGACAATGGCGGGCTTGCCGAGATGCCTCTCACTCCGCCCGAAAGCGATCTGCTCGAAAGGAACATCGAAGCGTCGATCTCAGCCGATGGCGAGATCAAAGGAACGATCAGGGAAAGGGCACAGGGCCAGACCTCGACGGTCTTTCGAAGGGAACTGCGTGAGCTTTCAGCGGGGGATTACCGGAAAGCGATCGAGGGTTGGCTGACGCGTGGTGCATCGGGTGCTCAGGCCGCAAAGATCGAACCGAAGGACCGGCCAGAGGATGCCAGCTTTGATCTGAACGTCGAATTTTCGGCACCGCGATATGCCCAGATAATGCAGGGCCGGCTTTTCGTATTCAGGCCGGTGTTTGTCGGGCGTCGCCGCGACGTGGAATTTACAGAGGCAAAGCGCAATTCGCCGATAGAGATCGACTCGGCCGCAATGTCTGAAACTGCATCATTTTCCCTGCCCGCCGGTTTTGTCGTTGACGAAACACCCGATCCTGTCGATCTCGTTTCGCCATTTGGCAGATACTCGACCAAATACGAGGTCAAAGGGCAGCAGCTTGTTTTCACCCGTAAGCTGGTGACGAAGCGTTCACTCGTGCCGCCAGACAAGTATGATTCGGTCAGGGCTTTCTACGCGAAGATCAGGGACGCCGAACAGTCACCGGTCGTTTTGATCAGGAAATGAAATAGAGATCTTCAAATCCATAAGGGGCTCTGCCACCTGCGGCGCAATTCGGAGCTTCGAACGGTGGGCGGCGATGAATGCCATGGAGCCGATCGCGGGACTTTTTCGCCATCGACGCGATCGAACGGAATCGGCGAATGACCCTTTAAAAACCGGTGACCAGAACGGGTAAAAGCGGTGACCAGACGGCTGTTTTCGGTGACCAGACCGGCCTTTTGGCGGCGTTCTGTTCCGCAATCAGAAAAGGCTGCCTATTTCAGACAGCCCCGGCCGGTACGCATTGAGACATTTTAGGTCTCGACCTTAGCAATTGCGGCTATTTTCTCGCGTTTTGAAACGACCACGCCGCCCGGCTTTTCGACCGTGATCGCGAAAAGCTTGGCTCCGACCGCCCTAAGCTTGGCGTTGATCGGGATGACGACCTCCCCATTTTGATCCACGTCGAACGTGCCTCCGTCGATAGGCGTCTTTTCGTCCTGGGTCTTGTCGAATATCCATAGCTGGTAACATGACGACGACTTGTCATTGACCGGCAGACCGCGAAACCGCATATAGCCCGCTTGCTTTTCTTCGTTCCAGACTACGTCGCCGGAAACCGAATCAGGATTCTTCGGATCGGGTGAGGACCAGGTCGCCTTGATCACGTTCGGCGAGGTGCGGAGCATTTCTTCACGCAGCTCGGCGGCCGTCAAGGCAACCGGTGCCTGAACCTGCGGGGCCTTCGCCACCTCGGGAGGCTGAACGCGAGTCGTAAAGATATTTATCGCTAGAGCGACACATGCTGCGGCAGCGGCGACCCAGCCGAGCCAGCCAAACCATGAACCGCGGCTGCTCTCATCCTGCGTAACCGATTTTTCAGGCGGCGGCCACGGTGCTTTCACCTGCTCGTCCGCTCCGACAAGCTGTTCACCGGCGTCAAGGATCCGCTCGCGGATGTGGGACGGCAGCGGTTCTTCTGTCGAGAGGCCGATCATACTGATCGCGGCCGCCGTGATCTCGAGCGAGCGGAATTCAAGCTCGGCGGCCTCGGCATCGATTGAAGCGAGTTCACGTTCATCGGCCTCGTCCAGCCCGTAAATTGCTTTCTTGGTGAGAAGGTCAAAGAGTATATCTTTCTGTTCTTCGGTCATACTCTCACCTCCTGGGGAATCGGAGAGCCGCCGAGGCCCATCAACTCCCGAACTTGTAACAATCCTCTTCGAGCGTGCGTCTTAACGGTGCCGAGAGGCATGCCGGTCGCGTCAGCTATCTCCTGGTGCGACATACCCTGAATTATTGAAAGCCGTAATACCTGTTGCTGTTCGGGACGCAAATTACGCATCGCTTCAGCGGCTTGCTGTGCTTCGAGACTGATCTGCATGTCTTTATCAGCTCTGGTGAAGGGTTCCAGAAGAACATCGTCGAGGGAATCGGCCGAGATACGCCGGGTTGAGAACCTGATCTTGTCTATCAATCTTCGCCGGGCGATCATCGCAATAAACGTGGTCTCTGACGACTTTGTTTCATCGAATCGCCCTGCATTTTTCCAGATATCGACAAATATCTCCTGCACAGCGTCCTCCGCATCATCAGAATTCCGGAGCATCTTTCTGGCGATGGACCACACCAGGCCGCCGTACTTTTTAAGGCACTCCTCGACCGCTGTCCGATCGCCGTCGGCGACGCGTTGTAAGATGGCTTGAGTCACTAAATGTTCTTCTTAATTAATATCTCTAAGCTACCCTATTCCGGCGGCGTTTGCCAAATTCCCGCCGCCCGACGCTTACGCCCGACCTCCGTTATACATTTCGCCTGATACTGTGGATCGGATTCAATCAGTTGTGTCGCCCGATGCGGGCATTTGTGAATTCGTAAACAGAGTAACGATAAACAGAATGAAAAGAGTGAGCGAACTAATAGCCGAGAGAAGGCAAAACTGGCAGAAAGCTCCGATCACAGCCCCCTGCAGATATACGAGCCACCCGGAGACGCATGCCATTACGGTCGCCTGCGCACCGAAAAGCTTCCACATACGGCGGTCGCCATACGCCGCAAGCAGTGCCAGTGAGAACGCGACGAAATATGCGGCCGCTCCGAGGGCCGCAAGCGGTACGCCTCCGATCTCAGCGTAGGAACTGGTCAGCACGGTTTCGCAGCCTTCGAGTATGCTGCATGGCACCGGTTCCGCGGTGTAGTGATGGACGGTAAGATAGACCGAATCGGCAAGCCCAAACAAAGCAACGATCGCCGCTGCGAGGGGCAGTTTGGCGATCGTTGCAAAAAATGACATATGGTTTCAATGAAAGGCAGGGTTATTTCCCTGAATTTGCCGCATTAGCCGGGGCAGCGGTATTTGCCGCCGGAGCCGCAGGATTTGCCGCGGGAGCACTGTTCGCCAGTTCGCCGTCGATGATCTTCTTGAGCCCGGCGAGTGTCATCTCGGCATATGGGATCATCGTGCCGTTCAGGAACAGCGACGGAGTCGAATTTACCCCGGCGGCCTTGCCGCGTGCGATGTCCGCATCGACCCGGCCCTTGGCGGCCATGCCGGTCATATCGTTTTCCCACTTGGTGACGTCGAGCCCGATCTTTCCAGCGTAGTCTTTCCACATCTGCTTGTAGGCCGGGGCCGTCGTCCACGCCTGCTGGTTGGTGAAAAGCAGATTTTGCATTTCCCAGAATTTGCCCTGCAGGCCGGCCGCCTCGGCCGCGACCGCCGCGTCGTAGGCCTTGTCATGAGCGGCGATCGAGAGCGGATAATTTCGGAAAATAAAGCGAATGCGCGATCCGTAGGTCGATTTGATCTCGTTCAGGATCGGATTCGCCGCTGCGCACGAACCGCACTGAAAATCGGCGAATTCCTCGATCGTGATCGAGGCCGTGGGTGAGCCGGCCTGGTTCGGTGGATTTGCACCGGCAGGAGCATTCGGCGGGATCGTCTGCGTTTTAGGCTTGTTGGCCGCAGTAGCGTTTGCCGAATTCGTATTTGCCTTCGGTGCCGATTTCGACGTGGTGAACCAATACCAGCCGCCAACGACGACGACAATGGCAACAAGGCCAATTATCAGTAATGGTGTGTTGCTCTTAGGAGCGGTGCCTTTAGCTTCGTTTGTCTTACTCATTTGCGATTCATTTTACGGCTTTCATCCGTATTTTGTTTATTCTTTTCTCGTCCAACACATTTAAAGTCTCGATGACCTTGGCATATATGCCCTCCGCGTCGAGCCCGTATTTTGCAAGAAGCAACTTCGGGTCTCCGTGAGGTACGATCTCATCGGGAACGCCCATCCGGACCACCTTGATCGTATCGGCGAGCCCATTTCCTTCAAGCAATTCGAGCACCGCAGAACCAAAACCACCGGCGAGATACGCGTCTTCGACGGTGACGATGAGGCGGTGGGTGCGGGCTATCTCGGTGAAAAGCTCGACATCGAGCGGCTTTACGAAACGGGCATTTATAACGGTCGGGTCTATACCGTCCTTCGCAAGTACGGCTGCTGCATCGACAGCCGGATAGACCATCGAGCCATACGCGATGATCGCGACATCGCCGCCGTCACGGAGCAACTCCGCCTTGCCGATCTCGATCTTCGTCGGGAACTCACTGATATCTACGCCAAAGCCATTCCCACGAGGATAGCGTATTGCCGCGGGCCCGGGATGATCGATAGCGGTGAGCATCATGTCACGCAGCTCGGCCTCGTCCTTCGGTGCCATCAGCACGATATTCGGATAGCCGCGCAGATAGGTAATATCCAACAGGCCGTGATGCGTGGGGCCATCGGCCCCAACGATGCCGGCACGGTCCATCGCGATCGTCACGTTTAGATCCTGAAGACAAACGTCGTGGATCACCTGGTCGAATGCCCGCTGCAGGAACGTCGAGTAGATGGCCGCGACAGGCTTGACGCCTTCGCAAGCCATTCCGGCGCAGAATGTGATCGCGTGCTGCTCGGCGATGCCGACATCAAATGACCGATCGGGAAACTTCTCGAGTACCTTATCGACACCCGTACCGTCGGGCATTGCCGCGGTAAGGGTTACGATCGATTCGTCCCTCTCCATCAGCTCGCACATCGTCCGCCCGAAAACTTCGGTATAGCTCGGCGGGGCCGTCTTTCCGGATTTGTACGGAAGGCCGGTCTTCGGATCGAACGGGCCGGTCGCGTGATATGCGTAATAGTTCTTTTCAGGATTAGGGAAGCCTTTACCTTTGGTCGTCAGGGCGTGGACGATCACGGGGCCGTCGTCGACCTTCTTAGCGGCCTCGAGTGCCCGTACGAGGTCGGGGACGTTATGGCCGTCGACATAGCCAATGTATTTAAAGCCAAGTTCGTTGACCAGGGCACCCGGCAGCACGGCGGCGGCGATAGCGTCCTTAAATGACTTTGCGGCACGGCGGAGTGAGCCACCGATACCGGGAACGCTCTCGAGGGCGTCGCCGATCTCTTCTTTCAAGTGCTGGTAACTTTGAGCTTCTTTAATGCGATTTAGATAGCCGTTTATCGAGCCGACCGCAGGAGCGATCGACATGCCGTTGTCGTTCAGCAGAACGATCAAACGGGATTTCAGATGGCCGGCCTGATTGATCGCTTCCATTGCCATGCCGCCCGCGAGCGACGAATCGCCGATAAGGGCGCAGACATGAAAGTCCGCACCTTTGTGGTCGCGGGCTACAGCTATTCCCAGAGCGGCCGAGATCGATGTCGATGCGTGGCCCGCACCAAAAGTATCGTATTCCGATTCGTCACGGCGAAGAAAACCACTAAGGCCACCTTGTTGTTTGATCGTATGAAGTTGGTCGCGGCGCCCGGTCAGGATCTTGTGAGCGTAAGCCTGGTGGCCGACGTCCCAAACAAGCTTGTCGCTCGGCGTGTCGAAAAC
>CAYSMU010000175.1:0-6669 GCA_964432145.1 uncultured Chloracidobacterium sp. | reverse complement strand
TTATCGATAACTGCTTCTTTGATACGGGCGACGATTGTATCGCAATAAAGTCCGGCCGGAATAATGACGGTCGAAGGCTCAACACACCGACCGAGAACATCATCGTCCGAAACTGTACGATGAAGGACGGCCACGGCGGCATCACCGTCGGCAGCGAGATCTCGGGCGGCGTAAAGAATTTGTTTGCGCATGACAATAGACTCGACAGCCCGGACCTATGGACCGCGATCCGGGTGAAGAACAACGCATCTCGCGGCGGTAAGCTAGAGAACTTCTATTACAGAAACAATACCGTCGGACAGGTGTCCCGGGCAGTCGTCGAGATCGATTTTAATTACGAGGAAGGGGCAAAGGGTGCGTATATTCCGGTGGTCCGCAATCTTCAGGTCGACGGCCTGACCTGTCGAACCGGAAATCGGGCAGTGGACCTCCAGGGCCTGGATAACGCTCCGATCTATGACGTTAGCCTTTCGAATTGCACTTTTGGGGAGATAAAGAATTCGAGCGTCATCAAGAACGTGAAAGGGCTAAAACTGTCCAATGTAAGGATCGGTGGGAAAGTCGTTGAATCGCTGAGCTGAGACCTATGAGCGAGAATATCGATCGACGTGAGTTTGTAAAGTCCGCCGGCAAGGCTGCTGCCGGGGTAGTCATTGCTGCACAAATGGTTCCGGCAACCGTAACGCCTCTTGCGAGGAAGAGATACGCCATCGTCGGTACCGGGCATCGAGCCACAGGCATGTGGGGAAAGGATATCGCCGATCGATACAAGGACGAGATCGAGTTCGTCGGCCTTTGCGACAAGAATCCGCTGCGCGTCGAAGCGGGTCGAAAGCTGATCGGTGTTGAATGCCCGACATTCACAAATTTCGACGAGATGCTCGATCGGACCAAGCCGGAATTGGTGATGGTTACGACCGTTGATTCTACTCATCATACGTTCATTAAGCGCTTACTGGAAAAAGGCGTCAACGTGATGACAGAAAAGCCGATGGTGACCGAGGCCCGGGATTGCCGAGCTGTGCTCGATGTCGAAAAGCGGTATGGCCGCAATATTATTGTCACTTTTAACTATCGTTACGCCCCGAAGCACGAAAAGATCAAACAGATCATTTCCTCAGGCGAGATCGGCAAGGTCACATCGGTCGATTTCAGTTGGTACCTCGATACGCGACACGGTGCGGACTATTTCCGCCGCTGGCATCGCCTAAAGTCAGGAGGAGGCAGCCTTTGGGTGCACAAAGCTACCCATCATTTCGATCTTATCAATTGGTGGCTCGATGCCGATCCGGTCGAGGTCACGGCCTACGGGGCGTTAAACGTTTACGGCAAGAACGGCACATTCCGACACACGAACTGTCGCTCGTGCCCGCATAAAACGCAATGTCCGTTTTATTGGGACGTAACCAAGGACGCCCGGTTGACCAAGCTCTATTCAGAGTGTGAAAGCGCCGACGGATATAACCGAGACGGTTGTGTCTTCAAAAATGATATCGATATTTACGACACGATGTCCGCGATCGTAAAGTACTCAAATGGAGTGAGCATGGCGTATTCGCTGAATGCCGCGATGCCGTTCGAGGGTTACAGGCTTGCGTTCAACGGGACCAAAGGACGCCTCGAGGTTCGCGATTTCGAACGCCAGCCATGGGAAGTCGAGGAAGAATCGACCGCTTACTTATCAAAAAACTTTGGGAAGCACGAGAGGGTTGTAATTCCTCAGATCCAAGGTGGACACTCAGGCGGCGATGACCGGCTTCGAGAGGTCATTTTCAAGAACGCAACGGTGCCGGACTATTTAAGGCTGCCAAGCGCGCGTGCGGGTGCGATGTCGTGCATGACGGGCGTCGCGGCCCGAACGAGTGTCGAACAAAGCCGGCCGGTCAAGATCTCAGAGCTGATCAAGGTATGAAAACGTTTCTTCTCATCATAATCGCTTTTACCTTTTCTGCCACTGCCTTTTCACAGGGCCCGGCCGTTACGATCTTCCTTGCGGGCGATTCGACCATGGCGGCAAAACTTCCCGAGAAGCGACCCGAAACCGGTTGGGGCGAGATGCTTGGTGCACATTTCGTTGATGGCAAGGTTCGCATCGATAATCGTGCGATGAACGGCCGAAGCACCAAGACGTTTATCTCTGAGGGCAGATGGCAGGCGATCTTGGATGACATTAAAAGCGGGGATCTCGTCTTTGTTCAGTTCGGTCACAACGACTCGGCCAAGGAGAAAGGCGATCGTTACACGCCGCCCGACGATTACAAAAGGAACCTGATCAAGTTTGTCGATGATGTACGCGCGAAGGGTGGAAAGCCAGTACTGCTTACACCGGTAGTGCGGCGGCGCTTCGATAAAGAAGGAAAGTTCTATGACACGCACGGCGAATACCCGGAGATCGTTCGAACGGTCGCACATGAATACGAGGTTCCGCTGATCGATATGCAGAAAATGAGCGAGAAGGTGATCGTAAGCTACGGAGTTGAAGGCTCCAGGGCGTTGTTCCTTCAACTAAAGCCGGGAGAGAACGCCAATTATCCTAACGGCGTCGACGATAACACGCACTTCAATCCGAAAGGTGCCGAAGAAATGGCAAAACTCGCTGTAGCAGGAATCAGACAGAATAAACTTAGCGTAGTGAAGTACCTTAAAAAATGAGACCGTTATTAACACTCGTATTGCTGATCGCAGGCTCTTTAGTTGCATATTCGCAGGATTTACCGATATCGCAGCGCCTTGCCGACACGGCAATGAAACGCATTTGGGTTGATTCCCGAGATCAACCTGGCATTCCACCAAAATGGAATTATGAACAGGGCGTTATTCTCAAAGCTATCGAGCAGATGTGGTATGCAACAGGAGACCCAAACTACTACCGCCATATCCAGAAAGGAATGGACTACTGGATAGACGAAAAGGGAAACCATAAGGATTACCACCTCGAGGAATATAATATCGACCACATCACGCCCGGTACGGCGATGATGACACTTTATCGCGCCACAAATCATGACAAGTACATGAAGATGGTGCAGTTGCTGCGGTCACAGCTCAAGACCCACCCGCGGACCAAAGAGGGTGGCTTCTGGCATAAGAAGATCTATCCCTGGCAGATGTGGCTAGACGGACTTTATATGGGAGAGCCGCTATACGCGGAATATTCACTTCTCTCAGGCGAGGACAATTGGAACGATATCGCGAATCAGTTCGTTTGGATGGAAAAGCACTCGCGGGACGCAAAGACCGGCCTGCTATACCACGGCTGGGACGAATCGAAGGAACAAAAATGGGCAAACAAGACGACCGGCCAGTCGCCTCATTTTTGGGGACGTGCGATGGGTTGGTACGCTATGGGACTTGTTGACGTGCTCGAGTTCTTTCCGAAGGACCACCCGCGCCGTTCGGAGTTGATCGCAATACTCGCCCGTGAGGCCGAGGCCATCGCAAAGGTACAGGACAAGTCCACAGGCGTTTGGTGGGACATTCTTGATCTGCCGCGTAAGGAAAAGAATTATCTCGAGTCGTCAGCAAGTGCGATGTTTGTTTACGCCTTGGCCCGCGGTGTTCGTGAAGGGTACCTTCCCGAAAAGTATATGAAGGTGGCGGTGCGCGGCTGGGACGGCATTAAACAGCAATTTATCAAAACAAATGCGAAGGGCGAGACGGACTGGGAAGGAACGGTTTCGGTTTCCGGGCTCGGCGGTAATCCCTACCGGGACGGCAGTTACGAATACTACATGAGCGAAAAGCTCCGCACCAACGACGCCAAGGGCCTCGGGCCGGCAATTCGGGCGGCTCTCGAACTTGAGGCTTACGAGAAAGGCTGGCCCGGTCGCGGAAAGACCGTTCTTCTCGATGACTATTTCAATCACGAGACGCGCAAGAATAAGCTTGGCCGTGACGAGGCATGGCATTACAAATGGGACGAAATGTCCGATGGAGGTTATTACACCTGGGGCAATATTTTTCGCCGTATGGGAGCGAAATTGGATACCCTCTCTTCCGCACCAACGGCCTCAGATCTATCGCGTGGACAGGTATACATCATCGTCGATCCCGATACAGACAAAGAAACGCCGAAGCCAAATTTCATAGCTCCGGAACATGTCAAAGCGATCTCCGATTGGGTGAAACGTGGCGGAGTTCTTGTATTGATGGGTAACGATGTCCAAAATGCCGAACTTGACCGGTTCAATACGCTGGTGAGTGTATTTGGCATTCAGTTCAACAAGGACCGAAAGTTCGAGGTCATCAATAACGATTACAAAATGGGCGGGATCGATATCGGCCCCGCCAATGAGATATTTCGTTCGACGAAGAAGATCTTTGTGAAAGAGATCGCTTCTCTGTCCCTCTCGGGTACGGCCAGGGCCGTCCTGACTTCCCGCGGGGATAATGTTATGGCGACTGCGAGTTACGGTAAAGGTACGGTATTCGTCGTCGGTGATCCGTGGATCTACAACGAATATACGGATGGCCGCCGGCTCCCGGCCGAGTTTGAGAACTTTAACGCTGCGACCGACCTTAGCAAATGGCTCTTGGGTAAGGCGAAGAAATAGTACAACTGATTATGAAAAAACCTATTTACTTGTTTGTTCTGTTAACAGTTGTCCTTTGTTCAGCCGCTACGGCGCAGACGAGGCAACCGTCCGTGTCGACAAAGCCATGGGTGGTAAAGACCAAACAACAGATATCCGATGTTCAGAAGGCCCTTGAAAAGAAGTCCGGAAATACAAATGAGGACATCGTTGCGGCGGCGGGCGTACAGATGCGCGTTGCCATCTTTCATGACTCGAAACGAGAGGGCGACCTAAATGAGCTTCATGACAACTCAGACGATATCTATTACGTTTTGGACGGTCAGGCGACGCTGGTGCTCGGCGGTGCTTTGGATAGCCCGAATGAAATATCACCTGGTGAATGGCGTGCGAAGACCGCTACCGGCGGGGAAGCAGTTACGATAAAGAAAGGCGACCTTATCGTCGTTCCTCGCGGGACACGGCATCAGCGGACGGTGACCGGTAAGGGATTTTCGATGATCCTGATAAAGGTCTTTGCCGATCGTCAGCCGGGCAAGTGAAGATCAGAATTCTTCGACAACGCAATGATGATGCGATAAAATAAGGCTAAATCAACTAAATGTCTCGAAAGGAACCGGCAGTATTCAAAAATCTAAACTCGGAAAAGAACGGCACGACTGCTGAAGAGGTGGTCGAGCGTCTTCGGGAGATGATCCACAGCGGCGAGCTATCTGCCGGTGATCGCCTGCCGCCGGAACGGGACCTTGCCAAGCTGCTCGGGGTAAGTCGGCCGACTTTGCGGGCCGGGATCAGATCGCTCGCGACTGTTGGTATATTACAGTCACGGCAGGGAGCGGGTACGTTTGTTGCCCAACGAGGCGAATCGCCTACCTTAGACAGCAGCCCTCTGAGGATGCTGTCGGCTCTTCACGGGTTTACGTCGGATGAGATGTTCGAAGCCCGACTCGCCCTTGAAATGAGTGTAGCGGGCCTGGCGGCGGAACGAGCTACCAGCGAGCAAATGACCTTGATGGCTGAGGAGATCACTGGCATGTACGCATCGCTCAGTGAACCTGAGCAGTATCTGGTTCACGACATGCGGTTCCACCAGACGATCGCGGCGGCCTCGAATAACCGAATACTCACCGCACTCATGAACATGGTGGCGACGATCCTGTTCGATAGCCGCAGCAAGACCGTACACCGAGCTCTCGACCTAAAACAATCGGCCGAGCAGCACCATAATATCTACCGGGCGATGCGCGAGCACAGCCCTGAGGCTGCCCGGTTGGCAATGTATGAACATCTGACTAAAACTCAGCAGGCCCAACGCCTCGAAGAAGCAGCGGATGTCGCGCGATCCAAGGCTTCGGAAAATTGACACCAAATTATGAGGTGTTTGATTTCCGGAGCTATCATTTTCACGGTTGCCCTCCTGGCTCACGCCCAACCATCTCGCGTTTGGGTCGCTGATAACGGAGACGGTACCTATAAGAATCCCATCCTGAATGCTGACTATTCTGATCCGGACGCTGTCCGCGTCGGGGACGATTACTACATGACCGCGTCCAGTTTCAACGCGATCCCGGGCTTGCCGATACTCCACTCAAAGGATCTCGTCAATTGGCGGATCATCAACCACGCCCTCCGCGAACAGGAACCAAAAGACGTATTCTCGAAGCCGCAACATGGCGGCGGTGTATGGGCACCGTCCATCCGGTATCACGCCGGTGAATTCTATATCTATTACGGTGATCCGGATTTTGGCATTTATATGACCAAGGCGAAGGATCCGGCTGGAGAATGGACACGGCCGCTGTTGGTCAAGGAGGCAAAGGGCTGGATCGACCCGTGTCCGTTATGGGACTCTGACGGCAACGTCTATTTGGTCCATGCGTTCGCCGGCAGTAGGGCCGGAATAAAGAGCATTCTCGTCGTCAACAAGATGAATCGTGAAGGAACGCGAATTCTTGATGACGGCGTTATGGTTTTCGACGGCCATGACTCTGATCCCACGGTCGAGGGTCCCAAATTCTATAAACGCGGAGGTTACTATTACATTCTGGCTCCCGCCGGCGGTGTGGCGACTGGTTGGCAACTTGCCCTCCGCTCCAAGAATATTTATGGCCCGTATGAGAAGAAGGTCGCTTTGGCC
>CAYSMU010000174.1:0-6697 GCA_964432145.1 uncultured Chloracidobacterium sp. | reverse complement strand
GGGCAGCAGCCGCACCAGATGCCGCCGGATGCACAATTAATGCAGCTTGGGATGGGCGGGTTCGTGTCGCAGGCGATGTTTGTGGCCGCAAAACTCCGAATTCCCGATCTGCTGGCGGGAGGGCCGCGTTCGACCGCCTATCTGGCACAAGCAACCAAAACTGACGAGCGTTCATTGTTTCGTCTGCTGCGGTCGCTGGCCAGTTTGGGCGCGTTTACCGAGAGCGGTGAACAAACATTTGCCAATACGCCGATGACCGAACTCCTCCGATCGGACGTTCCCGGCAGCATGCGCGAAATGATCTTGTGGATGAATGAAGAGCCGCATTGGGCTGTCTATTCACGAATGATCGATAGCGTCCGCACGGGAAAGCCTGTCTGGGAAGATGTGCACGGAGAGCCGGTCTTCCCGTATCTTTTCGAGACAAACAAACCGCTTGGCGATACATTCAACCGGGCAATGACCAGCTTTTCGCAGGTAACGATCCCCGCTATTCTCGCTTCGTATGATTTTTCGGGCGCGGGAACGATCGCCGATATTGCGGGCGGCTACGGCCATTTGCTTGCGGCGGTCCTGAACGAATACCCCGACACAAAGGGCGTTCTGTTCGATGTTTCGACCGTGCTCAGTGGTGCCCCCGCAATGATGGAGTCGCATGGCGTTTCCGATCGCGTCGAGTTGGTGCCGGGAAACTTTCTTGACGAGATACCGGTCGAAGCTGATATTTATTTGCTCAAACACATCATCCACGATTGGTACGATGATACGAATCAAACGATCTTAACCAATATTCGTTCGTCGATGCCCGATGATGCAAAGGTCTTGATCATTGACGCGGTTGTTCCGCCTGGCGACGAGCCGCATTTTTCGAAGGTCCTGGATCTCGAGATGCTCATCTCGCCGGGTGGAGTGGAACGTACGGAAGCTGAATTCGAGAGTTTACTTACGAGTTCCGGCTTCATCATGACGCGGATCATCCCGACACAGTCCCCGGTGAGCATTGTCGAGGCTATTAAGAATTGACCTGTTGGAAGCTAGCTTATCCTCAACATTGAATCTGACACACGTAAGCCCACTTCGAGACGGAGCTTTTTTATTTCAAAGTTTCCCGGTCCGGCCTAAGGTTTCCGTCCGGAGGAGCCCGGCAACGGAACCTTTTTCCAGGAAATAGTCACATTATCACCTGGAACAAGCTCATCAACTCGAAATACAGTGAAAGAATCTGTATTTCGATCCTTAGTATGAACGAGGTACACGTGCCCGACCGCAACCCGTGTCACCTGGCCGTCGGATGACTGCTCGAATGATCTGCCTTCGCCCGGCATAGTGATTCCTGAATGAGGCTCGTTCTTTGCCTCAAGCATCGGAAGTTCAGCAACTTCTGTCCAATCCCATTCCCCCAGGTCCTTTATGCGGCTGCAGTCGTCCGTGACCATTGTCACGCCAAACCAATCACGGTCACCATTAAGGTCGATGTTCCCGTAGATCAGTTCGTAATTGTTACGCGTTACTTCATGTCCCCTATCACTCCTAACCCCGTGATCAAAGCTGAATGCCGAACGACCGTAACCACCGCCCCATTCCTTGGAATACTTGATACGGGAATACAACGTGACTGTCTCTGTTTCGACGTGGAATGACCCAGTACTTTCCCGACCATGTGCAGAAACCACGAGGACCCACGGGAACACGAACAAAACAAAAACAAGACGTCCTAGTTTGCTGAGATCGGTTTTCATTGTGATGTCGACTGTTGGATATACCGACAAAATATAACGTTGCCTGCGGCCGGGAAATTCTCTAACGCATTACTCGACGATCGCCGAGTAAATACCGGCTCGCAATTTCCCATAATCATCGATCGTGCCCGCCGGCAGCAATTGCGTCATATAGACAACTACCAATTGCTCCTTAGGGTCAACCCAGTAATTCGAGTGGTAAGCTCCGCCCCAGCCGAATTCACCGACTGATGTCATTGCACCGTAAGCTCCGACATCCTTCACTACAGAGAACCCGAGGCCAAATCCCTGCCCCGTTCGAAACGAGATTCCGTTCAAATGGTCAGTGGTCATCAGTTCGACCGATTTACGACTTAGGATCCGTTTACCGTCAAGCTGCCCGCCGTTTAGAAGCATCTGGAGGAATCGCGCATAGTCACCCGCGGTAGAGAGAAGTCCGGCTCCGCCGGAAAAGCTTTTCCGCGGGCCCTTTACATAATGCCCCTGACTTTGGATCGTGCCCTCAACCGGAGCCCGTTCGATCTTGCCGTCCTTTGCCGAATAGACGGTCGCAAGCCTGTCCATCTTCGATTCGGGCAGATAGAAGCTTGTATCCTTCATTCCCAACGGGCCGAAGATGCGACTCTGCAGGAATTGGTCAAACGACTGGCCGCTGGCCTTCTCTATTACCACTCCGAGAATATCGGTCGAATATCCGTAGATATATTTCTCACCGGGATGAGCGTCCATCGGGAGGGCAGCCATTCGTTTTACGGTCTCGCTGATCGGCTCGTCGCGGTCGGAGAAATAGAAACCGCTGATCTTCGCCGCGTCCCATTTGTCTTTTGCCGGCCCGCCGCCATAGCTGATGCCTGCGGTATGGGTTAACAGGTCGCGGATCGTGATCTGCCGTTTCGCCTTAACGATATCGTAACCCCCGCCTTCTTTCGGCACCGCGACCGTTGAATTCGCAAATTCCGGAATGAACTTACTGACTGGATCTGAGATCAGGAGTTTCCCTTCTTCCTGCAGCAGCATGATGCCCACGCTTGTCAACGCTTTGCTCTGAGACGCGATGCGAAATATCGCGTCGGCTTTCATCGGCGAATTCGCCTCGCCGTCACGCTGGCCGAATGAGTGCAGATACACGAGCTTGCCCCGCCGCAAAACCATCGCGACGCCGCCCGCAAGCCGACCATTTTTCGCATAGTCGTCGAGCGTAGTCGATAACTGCGCGAGCCGCTGCGAAGACATCCCCACATCTTCGGGTTTGGCCTTCGGTAACTCCTGCGCGAGAGTGCAGACGACAAAGACGCTTGCGAAAAGAAAAAGAGTTGCTATCCGTTGAGATATTAGCTTGATAGACATAGTTTTTGTTGGCGTTCAGTTATGGATTATAGGTCGCAAATCGCATTATCGCCAGTCGGGCTGCGGCATCGCATTTCTTCAGCACGTATGCTAATCTACCCTCGCTCAATCTCAATCTAAAATTGTTAGGATCGCTGTTTATGAAAGCTCCAGTACTTCTGTCTCTGTGCTTTATCTTCGCACTTTCGGCTGTGTCTCAGCCGCCAAATCGTCCGGGCGACAATCAACCTCAAAGCCAGCAGACGCCGGCGGCAAGGCCCGTTGCCTCACCTGAACGCGAAGAACCTCCGGTCGTTACAAAGCAATCGATAAGCGTCGGCGGACGCCAGCTTAACTACACAACGACGACCGGATTTATGCCGATAAAGAACGCTGTTTCAGGTGAGACTGAGGCACGCATTTTTTACATTGCATACACGCTCGACAATGCTCCGAAGAATCGTCCGTTGATGTTCTCATTCAACGGCGGGCCGGGCTCCGCGAGTGTCTGGCTGCATCTCGGTGCCCTCGGCCCGAAACGAATAAAAATGCTCGACGACGGGATGATGCCCCCGCCGCCCTATGAGATGGAGGTCAACCAAAGCACGTGGCTAACCGAGACGGACATTGTATTCATCGATCCGGTCGGCACGGGCTATTCGCGTGCGACGCGGCCGGAGCTGGCTAGCAAATTTTTCGGCATTAACGGCGATATCGAATCCGTCGGCGAGATGATCCGCATGTACCTTGGCCGTAATGAACGCTGGATGTCGCCGATGTTCCTTGTCGGCGAGAGTTACGGCACGACGCGAGCCGCGGGCCTGTCGAACTGGCTTTTCGATCACGGAATTGCTCTGAACGGCATCGCGCTTGTGTCCGCGGTACTCAATTTTCAGACCATCCGTTTCGCAGATAATAACGACCTGCCGCTGGTGATGATCCTGCCGAGCTATACGGCGACTGCCTGGTACCACAAAAAACTGCCGGCAGCGATGCAATCGAAAACGCTCGCCCAGGTCACTCAGGAGTCTCGTGCCTTCGCTGGCGGTGAGTACGCAGCCGCCATGATGAAGATCGATACCCTGACGGCTGCCGAAAAGAACGCCTTGGCGACGAAATTCAGCAATCTGACAGGACTAAGCAAGGAGTTCATAGAGCAGCACAATTTCCGCGTTGAGCTTGGCGAATTCAATAAGGAATTGCTCCGGAGCGAACGGCGAACTACCGGCCGTCTCGATAGTAGGTTCAAGGGCATCGACCGTGACGCCGGTGGCTCAGGTACCGGAGGCGACCCGTCGATGAATGCCATCAGGCCGCCGTACACGGCGGCGTTCAACGATTATGTTCGCCGCGAACTCGGTTACAAGTCCGATGTTGAATACTACATTCTCGGCGGCGGCATCACGGCTCCGTGGAACTATAACGTGACGAATCAATACGCTGACACCAGCGTGCCGATGAAGGACGCCATGTCGAAGAATCCGTATATGAAGATCCTCGTCGCCCAGGGCTATTACGACATGGCGACGCCTTTCTACGCGGCCGAATATACCATTTCGGCACTAAATCTCGATCCGACACTTCGCAAAAACATCAGCTTCGAATATTACGAATCGGGCCACATGATGTACATCGAGACAAAGTCGCTTGCGAAACTGAAAGCCGACGTAGCGGCGTTCATGGCGGGCGCTATGAAGAAATAGAAAGGCGGCTATAAATGGCCTTAGCGTAGTCAGTGTCCTGTTTTTCCGCGGATCAGGTCAACGGCGTGTCGAAGCACGGGTCTGATCACCTCGAAACATTCCTCAACCCCTCGCGGTGATCCGGGCAGGTTTATTATTAGCGTTGCCCCGCGAATCCCGCACACACCACGCGAGAGCATTGCCATCGGATGCTTTGAAGCGGTCTCCCGCCGCATTGCCTCGGCAAGTCCGGGCGATTCTCGCTCAATTACCGCTCGGGTCGCTTCGGGCGTGACGTCGCGAGGAGCAAAGCCTGTCCCGCCGGTCGTAAAGATCACGTCGACATCGTCTCGCTCGGCCAAAGCGTGCAGGGTCTCGCGAATCTCAAGCAGGTCATCGGTGACTATGCGTCGCTCGGCTATCTCTGCCCCCATTTCCCTTGCCAAGTCCTCCACGCGATCGCCCGAAAGATCATTTGCCTTATCTCGCGAATCGCTGACGGTTATAATTGCTGCTCTTATGGACATCGTGAAAAATTGTTGCACCGACACTGATCAGGCTGCGGTTGCCTCTATCTGCTCGATCTGCTGCCGGCGCCTTCCGTACATTACGCTCATCAATACACCCGCAACGACCAGAAGCATCCCGCCCAAAGCCATAATACCCTGCGTCTCGCCGAAAACGATCCAGCCTACTGAAAGAGCATAGACCAATCCTGTGTAATTTATTATCGCCACGCCGGCAATGCGCTCACGCTGCAGTGCATTGGTCAAAAAGATCTGCCCAAGCTGCGAAAATACGCCGATCAGGAACAGATATGCCCAATCCCAGCCTTCAGGAATCTTCCAGTCGAAAAAGAGCGATATAAACCCGACCACCGCACCAACTAGTTGAAAATGGAGCACGACCGTCAACGGATGCTCCCTTCCCCTCAAGTTGCGAACAAGATTGTAAGCCATTCCCGAACAAAACGCCGACAAAATACCCAGAGCCAGATAGAATGGCGAGATCCGGCTGTCGAATTGCTCGATCATCAGCACACCGGAAAATGCGATCGCATAGAAGAACCACTGCGGCGGCATCACCTTTTCCTTTAGCACAAAGATCGCGAGCGTCGCCGTGAATATCGGCGAGAGATACTGGATAGTCATCGCAGAGGCAAGCGGCATCTGCTGCAGGGTCAGGAAAAAGCAGAACAATGCTGTCGTACCGAACAGCCCTCGCAGCAGCAGCAAGAGGTGGTTAGACCCGATCGGGTCTGCTTTTGCGCGGCGCAATCCTGCTAGGCAAAAGACCGTCGCGAGGATGCAGCGAAAGAAAACAGTCTCCATTGCCGGGATGTGGGCGACCTTCTTAACGAAAACATTCGCAAGAAAAAAGGCGAGCGTCGATAGAAACATCATACGCACGCCGATCGTTAGAAATTGCGGTTTTCCTTCCAAGTTATGAGGTTAGTTTTTTCGACCCGCTCGCGCAACCGCAATCGGCATTACACCCGTTATTGCTTGTAAAAGCCTTGCTCTTGCGATAGATCGAGCGACCTGCGAATAGCATGGCCGCGGCCACGATCAGTCCGACAACTATTAGCTGAAACGACATATTAACCAAACCCCAGGGCCTTTCCGCCCTGATACGTTATAAAGGCCGCGATATACGCCAAAACTGTCATATACCCCAGCATAAACAGCGGCCAAGACCATGAATTCGTCTCGCGGCGGACGACCGCCAATGTCGACATACATTGCATTGCCAGAACAAAGAAAACCATTAATGTAAGAGCCGTCAGCGGTGTCCAAGCCTGCCGGCCGTCGTCGGTCTTTGCGTCGCCTTCGCCCTGATTCATCGTCGGACTGGTGTACTGAGTCCGGTCGGTGTTTGAGGACGACCTTCCGCTCGATTTTTTCGAGGAGGAGACGTTCGTCTGCTTCTGGCTCGGCTGATAGTTATATT
>CAYSMU010000173.1:0-6772 GCA_964432145.1 uncultured Chloracidobacterium sp. | reverse complement strand
GACCTCGACGAGGCAGAGCACCTTCGCCGCGCATGGATATATCAGTTCAACAGGGAATTTGTGGACGCACGACTTCACTATGAAGCCGTGATCGCAAAATCAGGACCGAACGCGGCTGACGCGGTCTTTCAGATCGGTCGAGGCTATTCGCAGTCGGGCGAATATCTAGCGGCGATGAAGTGGTACGAGCGGCTGCTCGAACGCTATCCTGAAAGCCCGGCCGCTAAGGATGCTTTGCTCCAGGCGGCTGCCGCGTATAGTCGGGTGGGCAAGCCAAAAGAGGCGATCACGCGTTATGAGAGCTTCATCGCGAAATACCCGACTGACGAGAAACTCGACCGCGCATACTTAAATATCGTCGACATCACCCGCGACCAGGGCCTGGATCAGCAGGCATTGAAATGGTGCTCGCGTACCGAACAGGCATTTCGCGGAAGGAGCGTAGAGGCCGTTGCCATATTTACCGAAGCCCGGATCTACATTTCCCGCGAAGAGTGGCCGTCTGCACTTGCGGCTCTCGAAAAACTGAGTTCGTTCGCCGATCTCGGCGGAGCTGCGATCCCCGGCGGAACGAGTGCTGCCGAGGTCGCGTTCCTTCGGGCATATGTTCTTGAAATGTCGGGACGGTATGCCGAAGCGATCGATAGGTATCTCTCGATAACCGATGGACGCGGCGAATATTACGGCGGCATGGCCAGCGACCGCCTTCGTTCGCTGACGAAGGTCGAGGGTGCGGCTCCGGCATTGGCGCAGAAGCTGGCCGTTCTTTCGGAAGGGCTAAAAGGGAAGGATGCCGGTGCTCGCCGGCAGAATGCTCAGTCAATGCTTCGGATCACTTTGCTCCCTGATCTGCGGGAGCGTGCCATAACGGTACTAAGAGCGGCGATAAAGTCGCTCCCGCAATACTCCGGCGTTCCGGTTCAGACTCAGCCGGTGTCGACCGCCAAACGCGAGGCGGAGCAAAAGGATAGAGTTATCGACAAACTTGTGGCACTTGGGCTCTACAACGATGCCATGCTTGAGATCTCGCCCGCAGCGGTAAACACTCCGGAGGCTATGCGGATCTTCAGCCGGGGCGGCCGTGCTGACCGGACGATCGCCGCCGCCGAGTCGTTTTGGAAAAAAGTTCCGGCTGATTTCCCGATCGATCTGATATCTGTCGATCAGGCAGAAGCACTTTATCCTGTGGTCTATCGAGATGAACTAATACGCGCCGCGTCCGCACGCTCAGTCGACCCGCGGCTTCTGCTAGCGATAATGCGGCAGGAATCGAGATTCCGCCCCGATGCCCGCTCCAACTCGGCGGCCCGCGGCCTAATGCAATTCATCCCTGCAACTTCAATGAGGATCGCGGGGGAACTTGGCATTAGGGGTTTTTCGCAGGATGACCTTTACGATCCGACGACCGCAATACTTTTCGGGTCGCAGTATCTCTCGGGACTCTTCAAGACATTTCATGATCAGCCGAACGCTGTGGTGGCCAGCTATAACGGCGGCGAAGACAATGTAAAACGCTGGCTGGCACGCTCGCGTTCGAGTGATCCTGAGCGGTACGTCCCTGAATTGATGTTCACGCAGACGAAAGATTATGTTCAAAAAGTCATGGCGAGCTACAGGATGTACAATATTATTTACTCTGAGGAGCTGAGGCCGCTCGAACGCCAAGGTTCCGAAAACTGATAGTTGGAGAGTGATGAAAGCAATACTCATATTATTAACCGCGATCATTCTGTTCACGGCATGCCAGAAGCAGTCAGCGGCAAATTCCTCGGCAAATGCCAAGCGCTATCCGATCAAGGGCAAGGTCGTTTCCGTAGATAAGGCAGCCAAGAAGGCACGGATCGACCACGAGGCGATCCCTGACTATATGCCGGCGATGACCATGGACTTTGCTATCCACGAGGATTGGGTCTGGAGCGAGTTGACACCCGGGTCGGATATTCGGGCCGAGTTAGTGGTCGACAATACTGCAAAAGACCCGTACTGGCTTGAAAATGTCGGGATAGTTGCTGCGGCGATTCCCGGCCAGCCGACGCCGGAAGTAAATACCAAATTTGCTCAGATCGGGCAGGAGGTGCCTGATTTTTCGTTAACCGACCAGGACGGAAAGAAGATCTCGATCAAAGATTTCAGGGGACAAGTGCTCGCGATCACCTTCATTTATTCACGGTGCCCTTTAGCGGATTATTGCATCCGAATGTCTACGAATTTTAGTGACATGGCAAGGGAACTTAATCAGCAGATGGGGCCGCGGAAACGGTTCGCACTGCTGTCGATCTCGTTCGATCCGGAGAATGACACGCCTGAGAAGCTCCGATCATACGGACTAGGTTATATGGGCAAGGGGGCAACTTCGCTTGGCGTCTGGCAGCTCGCCGTGGGCAAAGATGCTGAGGTGCGAAAGATTGCCGACTTCTTTGGCCTTCGGTACGAGGTCGACGCTAACGACAAGACGCAGATAAATCACAGCCTACGTACCGCGATCATCTCGCCGGACGGAAAAGTGGTAAAGATCTTTGCGGGAAATGAGTGGACACCGGCGCAGATGCTTGAAGAAATGCGAGCGGCGGCTTCAGGATCTTGATGAATGCTCAAGTAAATGAGCTTTCCAAAGCCCGGCCGGTTTGCCGGGTTTTTTCGTTACGCCGATCAAATACGCGTTCGGGGCGGTAGGGCATTGAACAACCGATCGGGTTTTTATACAAATCCTGTACATAGATGGCCCAGATACGATCGAATTATCCTATTTTTGGGACAAGTTTTCGCTCGCACTTGGCAGGCATCTAGTGTTACTTTATCTGTGTTCTGAAAGACCTGAAAAAGGAGATCTGTATGCGAAAGGCCTTTGTCTCACTTTCGATAGTTGTTATTGTATTTGCGGCGTATGCCTCGGCTCAGAAGCGAAGTATTACCGAAAAGGACCTCTTCGATCTGGCTTGGGTCGGAGATCCGCAGGTGTCGCCGGACGGATCGACCGTGGTTTTCGTCAAGGTGACGGTGAATGCGGCAAAGACAAATTACGACACCTCGATCTGGACGGTTTCGACCAGCGGAAGCGACGAGCCCCGCCGCCTCACAAGCGGCAATCGCGACTCTTCACCACGATGGTCACCCGACGGAAAATGGCTCGCCTTTGTCCGGGCGGGTGAAAATCCCGGTTCCGCGAGTGCTCCACAGCTTTACATGCTGTCGATGGCCGGCGGCGAGGCGTTTCAGTTCACTAATCTGGTGAGAGGCGCCGGTGGCCCGGTATGGTCGCCGGACGGGAAGTGCATCGCATTTAGCAACAACGCCAATCCGGACGATCTTGCTCGGCAGGTAAGGCCTGCTTCGCCCGGTGAGCGTGAGAGCGATGTGCGAGTAATAACACGGGCTGTTTATCGTGCAGATGGCGGTGGTTACACTGACCCAACGCGGCCCGGGCACCTCTGGGTAGTCGCCGCTCCAAAAAGCTCGGACGAAAAGCCAGCCCCGAAACAACTCACGAGCGGGGCATTCAGCGAGGGCAATTTCACTTGGTCAAAGGATGCGGCGCAGATATTTTACACGACCAACCGCGACCCCGAGCCGTATTACGACACGCCAAAAACGCAGATCTACTCGGTGGCTGCGACCGGCGGAGAGCCGAGCCTCTTAACGCGGCTCGATATGGGTGTTGGATCTCTGAGCCTTAGCCCCGACGGTCGAAAATTCGCATTCACGGCAGCGGCTCCTTCTAAACCGGTGAAATCGTACACTCAGCCTGACCTGTGGGTGATGGACATTTCGCCGAATGCCCAGCCGAAGAATCTGACTGCCGGATTCGACTATGACATCGGCGGCGGCCTCACGGGTGATCAGGCACCGCCGAGAGCAGGCGGCGGCAATGCACCGATTTGGGATCGCGACGGCCGCGAGATCTACGTTGTTTACGGGAAAGAGGGCCGGGCAAACATCGGCCGGTTTGATGCCGGCACGGGCAAACTCACCGAAGTAACAAAGGGCGACCAGGCGATCTTGTCATACCGCGGCATTCAGGGTGCGCGCATTCTTGTTTATCTGAGCTCGACTCCGACACGGGTTGGCGATTTATTCATCGACGACAATAACGGCACCGCCCGCAAGCAAATTACTCATATCAATGATGGATTGATGTCAAAGCTCAACCTTACGGAGCCTGAAGATATTTGGTTCACGAGCTTTGATGGTAAGAAGGTCCAGACGTGGGTGCAGAAGCCGCCCGATTTCGACCCGAACAAAAAATATCCGCTGATCCTGAATATTCATGGCGGGCCGCACGCGGCATACGGATATGTTTTCGATCACGAATTCCAATGGATGGCCGCGAAAGGCTATGTGGTGGTCTATCCTAATCCTCGCGGCAGCACAACTTACGGTCAGGAATTTGGGAATATCATCCAGCACAATTACCCGGGCGACGATCATACCGATCTGATGATGGCGGTCGATGAGGTCATCAAACGCGGCTACATTGACGAGAAGAGGCTCGGTATTACGGGCGGCAGCGGAGGCGGTGTATTAACCAATTGGGCGGTTACCAAGACCCAAAGATTTGTGGCCGCGGTCTCACAGCGAGATATATCGGATTGGGCAAACTGGTGGTACACGGCGGATTTTTCGCAGTTTCAGCCGAGTTGGTTTAAGGGAGCACCGTTCGAAGACGTGCAGGGGTTTCGTGACCGATCGGCGATAACCTATGTCGATAAAATAAATACCCCGATGATGTTCATCCTCGGCGAAGCGGATTACCGCACACCGCCGACCGCCGGCGGCGAGGAGCTTTTCAGAGCTCTTAAATACCGAAAGGTTCCGACGGTCATGGTGCGTTTTCCGGGTGAAGGCCATGACCTTTCACGCTCAGGCCAACCCTGGCACCGCGTTGAGCGGCTGCAGCACATCGTCGGGTGGTTTGATAAATGGCTTTTGGGAGCGCCGAAACCGGAGTATGAGATAAAATAGTTTGCCAATGCATTTCTTAGGAACCGCAATTTCTGTGTTTTTTGTTCATTTGCTTGCCGTTGGCTCGTTGCTGAGTCAAACTCCGTCTCCTGCGTCAACGCCTAGAGTGTTATTGGCCTTGGAGAGCGATCCAGAGCTTCGCGAGCTGTACGTCAATATCAATCAGAAGTGTATTGGTCGATTGTCTGGCGAAATGTGGACGCTTACGCATGCATATGAATCTAAAGAAGCGGTGGATAGCGTACTCAACTACTTCATAGACTTTTTCAAGGCGATTGAAAGTGATAACCCTAAACAGATCGAAAAGCTGGAAGGGGCAAAAGGTTTTAAGAGTTCCTTCGGAAGTTTTCTGGAGTCTAAAGATGAGGCCGTAAGAGCTTTCTCTTCTTTTGTTTTGGGTTGTGTTGGGGCTAAATCGTATGCCCCTAAACTAGCTCAGATTGTTAATGAGCGGGATGAGTCTTTCTATGACAGATTCGGCGGGAAACCGACTTTCGCAAGAGGTCGAGCTGCTATGGCACTGGGAGCTTTGCAAGCGACTGAATACAAGTTGGACATAGCAAAGTTGTTGAAAAGCAAAAATGCATCGGATCGTTCCGGGGCGATTTTTGCTTTGGCTGATATGAGAGCGTTAGAGTTCACGAGAGAAATCGTTGGAGTCCTGACGAACAAGGATATAGCCTTTGATGACGATGATTCGCCGATCTATTTTCTAATTGAAACTAAACAGGCCTCAAACTATAAGAAAGAGATAGTTCAAGCAATGCTCGGTGAATCTCATGAAAATGTTCCCGAATCAGCTGCATACGCACTCGCTGCTATCGAAGCAAAAGAACACGCTAAAGACGTCGCCCGATTACTGAAGAATGAGTTTCGACGTGGTGACGCTGCCAAGGCGCTAGCTATGCTGGGGGCAACGAGATACAAGCCCGAAATAGCTCGTCTGTTGTCTAGCAACAGCCAAATTACGCGTCAGGCGGCGGCTGTTGCACTCGCCATTTTGGGAGCCAAAGAATATGTTCCAAAACTAACGACCTTGTGCCAAAAGGAGCCGTGGGCGGTTGCCGACGCTCTCGTCTTGCTAGGCAAATCTAATTGTTATCGAAGCATACCAATGTCGCCGGGGCGTACTGAAACCCAACCCGCCTTATCCGAGGAAGACTTTCACTATTTTGTCAAAGATCGAGTGGTTGAACTCAATAAGAGCCTAGAACGAAATTATGCAAGGGAAACGAAACGGGTTGCCTTCACTCAGACTCAAAGATGATTTTACCGGCCACGAAAGTGCGGAGTATGTTACGTCCACTCGCCGAAAAAACAAGTACCGCGTGGATGCTTCCGATCGGCTGCATTGCCGGATGGTCTAGTGAAACTACGGCGAGGTCGGCTTGTTTGCCCGGTTCGAGCGAGCCGATGAGATGATCGAGGCCGAGAGCTTTCGCTCCGCCGAGAGTGGCAGCTTCGAGGGCTTCTTTGGCCGAAATGAACCTTGCCGAGCCCTCGCGATTGCGGGCCGTAAGAACGGCAAAACGCGATTCCTCAAGCAGGTCGCAGACGTTATTGCTTGCGACCGAATCGCTGCCAAGGCCGACCGAGATCCCGGCGTCGAGCATCGCCTCGAACGGTGCGTATCCATGGCCGAATTTTGCGTTGGATTTCGGACAGTGAGCGACCTTTGCTCCGGTGTTCGCGATCCTCTCGATATCGCTCTTTGACACCTTAACGCAGTGGGCGAGCAGCGGCTTGGTGGAAAGTACGCCGAGGCGTTCCAGGTATTCGATCGGTGTGCAATGCGGGCTTTGCCACTCGAGAT
>CAYSMU010000172.1:0-6780 GCA_964432145.1 uncultured Chloracidobacterium sp. | reverse complement strand
ACCAAAGCCATGGTCACGATAGCTCTGTCGGTAACGGTCCTCGATGAAGTTTGCGGCATCTTCCGCAGATCGCACGCCGCGGTCACCGATATACTGAATGAATTTTGGCGAATTAAGTAGGTCAAAAATGAATGCCGCGTCAGTGTCGGCATTCAATTCCCTTATGCTGAGTCGTTCGGTCTCAAGAATGATCACGCTCACTCGCTAAATGCTTGAATCTCACCCGGTTTACGCAGCATCTTATTGACCTCGTCAAGATGGGTCTCCTCAAGCAGGATCATTTCCCGGGCATACTCTTCGAGAGCAACAGATGTTCCTTCAGAAACCTTCATTAGCTCATAATAGGCAGCCAGAGTTGTTGATTCCTGATCGAGGCTCTCGCGCAGAATATCTCCGATATCATGTTTTTCGGTCTCAAGCAACGGGCCGATCTTGAGCGATGGATGTCCGCCGAGCATGGTCACAAATTCCCCCGCCCTGTACGCGTGGGCCAGCGATTCGTACGCATTTCCCTTCAGCCATGAAACAATTGGGATGCGGTTATACCCGAAAACCATCAGTGAATAATGGGTATATCTGACAACGCCTGCCAATTCTAGTTCAAGGATCTTGTTCAAGATCTGAATAGCTTCTTGCTTTAGACTCTCGTTCATAGTTCGCTCCGACAAAGTGATTTCGATGTTATTCTGCCTGCTCTCTCGCATGATACGAACTCCGCGTCAGCGGCGACGATTCCACGTGTTTGAAACCCATTGCCAGGCCGATCGCTTTCCATTCGTCAAATTCCTCGGGTGTTACATAGCGTTCGACCGGCAGGCGTTTTTCATATGGCTGGAGATATTGGCCGATCGTCATTATGTCGCACGATACGCTGCGAAGGTCCTTCATTAGTTCAACGACCTCCTCAAATGTCTCGCCGAGCCCCGCCATAATGCCGCTCTTGGTCTTCATGGCCGGCTGCTGGGTGTCACGCCAGTGTGCGGAACGTTCCAGCAGCTCAAGCGTCTGTGCATATTTGGCATCGGGCCTGACGCGCCGATAGAGGCGTGCGATCGTCTCTGTGTTGTGGTTGAGCACGTCGGGGCGTGCTCGCAGGACATTGTTTAGTGCGTTTTCATCGCCGTTGAAATCAGGAATGAGCACCTCGACCTTGCATTCGGGGCTCATTTCCCGAACGCGAAAGATCGTCTCCGCCCAGTGCATCGAGCCGCCGTCCGGCAAGTCGTCACGATTGACCGAGGTGATCACGGCATGTTTTAGCCCCAGATGTTTGACGGCCTCGGCGACGTGCGTCGGTTCCTGTGGATCGAGGTCCATCGGCGTGCCTTTGTTGACCGCACAGAAGCCGCAATGCCGCGTGCAAGTGTCGCCGCCGAGCATGAAGGTTGCGGTCTTATCGGTCCAGCATTCGAACAAATTCGGACATTTGGCCTCCTGGCAGACCGTGTGCAGATTGAGACCGTCGATGAGTTCGAGTACCGCGTTTTGATTCTTCGGGTCGCCGAGCTTGATCTTCAGCCAATCGGGCTTTCTCAACCGCTCACGCTGTTTGCGGTTAAGGAAGTTTTGAACCAGGACACTTTCTTCGATCACAGAACTCATAACGCAAGTTTAGCAACCTACCGCAAGATGCGCGACTAGAACCACGCGCGAGCGACAACCTTTCCCTTAATGTACTCCTTCGTGACGGCTCCAAAATGACGGCTGTCATTACTATTCTCCAGATTGTCGCCTACCAAAAAATAGTCGCCATTCTTATTGACACTCTCAACTCGCTTAACGAGTTGGGAATTTTGTTCGATCGGATGTTTAGCAACAACAATGTCCCCGACGCTGATCTTAGCTTGTCTATCGACCAGAACTACTTCGGAGTCGCCCAGCGTCGGAGCCATCGACTCGCCTTCGCAAATATACTTATGAAGATCACCCATAAATACCAGGGCCATTTCATAAATTCCAGCAGTTGGCAGATGCTTCATCGCGAGAGTCTCAGTAGAAAAAAGCCATCGGCCGACATCGCTCTTGGATGCTCGCAGATGGCAGCTCTTAGATCTTGATCGATCATCCGCGACGGATGTTATCCCAACCGCGAGTTCACGACATCCCAGTTGATGTTCGCGAAGAACGCTTCGATATACTTCGGACGATCGACGGGAGCGTAGTCTTTGATAAATGCGTGCTCCCAAACGTCCATTATCAGGATCGGCTTATAGCCGGCGACGTTGCCGGTCTCGTGGAGGTTGATCCAATGATTTGAGATCGCCCCGTTCGACGGGTCTTGGTAAACCGCGGCCCAACCCACGCCCCGCATCTTGCCGGTGTTGACAAAATCAGCCTTCCAAACATCGTAGTCGCCAAAGCTCGCCGCTGCCGCATTGACGAAGGCATCGCCCGTCGAAGGGTCGCCCGTGCCATGCTTCATCATGTTCTCAAAATAATATTCATGCAGCACCATGCCGTTGTATTCAAACCCGAACCGCCGCTTCAGTTCGCTGAAAGCAGCGGATTGGGTCGGATCAAGCGTACCGCTGCCGATGAGGTCGGCGATACGCTGATTAAGTACGTTCGTGTTCGTTACGTAGCCCTCGTATAGCTTGAAGTGCATCGCGAGCGTCTCGTTTGAGATGCCGGTAAGATCGCTAAGGTCGAATGTTTTTGCAGTGTAAGTCGTCGTGGTTCCCATAAATATTCTCCGTAAAGATCGATGTCTGAATACAGCTGACAGCTGTTAGCTAATAGCTCACAGCTGGCTTTTCTAATCCTCAGGCCGCGTACCGGGGTCGATACCGTTGACGCTCGCCTGATTGATAACTCGGACGTGAATATCCTCCGTCAGCCTGATCTGACACGAAAGCCTCGTATTCTCGCTGATCCCGTCTTTGGTCGAAAGTATCGCTTCCTCATCGTCGGTCCGTTCACCGACATTATCCGACAACACTTCCACCCGGCATGTTGTGCAGCGGGCATTGCCGCCGCAGCGGTGCAGTATATCAACACCGTTGTCCTCAAGTGCGAGTACGAGTTTCTTCCCCGTCTCCGCCTCAAATGAAATCGTTCCTGTCGCCGTTTCGGCGGTAATATTTGGCATTAAAGATCTCCTGTTTCCCTATTCTAATCGCTCGACCCGCTCAGGCAAAACGCGGCACTACTCGCCGATCTGGACCTTTTCGCGAATCTCGTTTATCGCAACGTACGTAAGGTCGGCGGAGGTCACCAGGACCTTCTGTCCTTTGTTGCCAAATCGTTCGGCCTCGACATCGACGTGGATGGTGATCGATGTCCTGCCAACTTTAAGCGTCGACGCATAAAAGCTCACCAGATCGCCGATAAAAACCGGTTCATGAAAAATGACCTCTTTCATCGCCACCGTGACAAATCGCTCGTGCTTTGTATGCCGTACTGCCTCGACACCGCCGGCGACGTCGATATAACTCAAGATCACACCGCCAAATACGGTCCCGTGAGCGTTTGTATCTCGCGGCATCATAGTCAGGCGTATCGCAGCATCTCGTATTGGTTGTTCCATAATTCTCTAAGACTAATTGACCACAGATGAACGCAGATAGACATAGATAAGGATCTCATCTGTGTTTATCGGCGTTCATCTGTGGTTAAATTCCTTTCCGTCCACTCGCGTATCGTATCCCGCAGGTCATTCAAATGCTGATCAAAAAAGTGACCGCAGTTTTCGAATACCACGACCTCGGCATGAGGTATCCGATCCGTGAGCGAACGCAGATTTTCGACTGAGCAGAATTCGTCATTATCGCCGTGAACAAACAAGATCGATTTCGAGACCGCGGTCAGGAAATCGTAATCGCGATATTTCTCGACCGGCGTGCCGATCGAGATAAGACGTTTGACACGATCGTCGACCATGCCGACCTCCATACCGGTCCGCGAACCGAACGAAAATCCGGCCAATGTGATCTCTTCTCCCGGATATTCGGCCGCGAGATAGTCCAACGCATCACGAACATCCCCTACGCCACCCTCGCTCTCGTCGGGCACTCCCGTTGATGCCCCGACGCCGCGAAAATTGAAACGCTGGGTCGTCAGCCCCGCATCAATAAGGCCCGCAGCCGCACGAAACACGACCTTGTTATGCATCGTACCACCACCGAGCGGATGCGGATGGCACACGAGCCCGACGCCTCGCCGCTCGCCATGCGGTTCCTTTATGATAGCTTCGAGATGGCCGTGCGAGGCCGGTATAAATAGATTGCCCTTGGGATACATTGCCGAATCTTTAATTTTAGATTCTGCGATGGCGATTCGCAAACAAGTGCGTTCTAGATATTTGGACGAAATTCGTTATACTTTCTTTATTGTTTCTCATCATTTGCTTTTCATATTTTTCACTTAATAAATGGACGAGATCGTAAACGAGCAGGCCGCAACGCCCGAGCCAGATACGCCTAAACCGCAAACATGGGCCGAGTTTCTCGAGACCGAAAAAGCGGTTCGCGTGATCTATCTGATCTTTGGGCTCATCGCGATCGCGATGGTAATGACCTTCCTTCAGTCGCGGACGGACGCGATTTGCTGCGGCGACTGGGATGGTTACTACCACATTAAATGGAGCTCGCTCCTCTGGGAAAACTTTAGGCAATTCAAGTGGCTCCCGACATTTGAGTGGCTGCCGCTGACGGTTTTGAACCCCGCAGATTACGCCGATCATCATTTCCTTTTCCACTTACTTCAGATCCCGTTCCTATGGTTCTTCGAACCGGTAACGGCCGCCAAGGTCTCGACCGTCTTTTACGCGACGCTGGCGATCTTTTCCATTTACTGGCTGATCTTTCGTTACGAGGTGAAGCACCAGCTGATTTGGCTTGCCGCCGTCCTCGTCTGCTCGAACGCGTTCTATTACAGGATGAACATGGGCAAGGCCCCGCCGCTGACGATAATAATCACGGTTCTCGGCATTCACCTGCTTTTCCAGCGAAAGTACTTCTGGCTGCTGCCGCTGATGTTCGCTTTCGTCTGGACGTACAGCCTGTTTCCGCTTCTGTGGTTTGCGGCGATCATCTGGACGCTCATTATCGCCTGGAACGAACGCCGGCTCGAGTGGCGGCCATTTGCCTACACGACCGCAGGGATGGTGTTGGGCAATGTCATAAATCCTTACTTTCCGCAGAACATTGGACTTTTTTTCGAGCACTTTTGGACCAAGTTCAAGGTCGGCAGCGATTTTGCCGTCGCCGTCGGCGGCGAGTGGTATCCGTACACGGGGATGGAGCTGATAATGAACTTCCCGATCGCCCTCCTGGCGGTATTGATCGGATACATTCTTTTTATGCCCCGCGGAGCAAAACTACCCGAGCGTGCCGCATTCTTTCTGGCGTTCGTCACGATCCTGCTCGCAGCTCAATTTCGTTCCAAGCGGTTTGCCGAGTATTTTCCGCCGTTCGCGATACTATTCGCGGCATTTGCCTATCAGGCGTTCACGGCACCGAGATCGGTCGAACTGCCGGACGAATTCCAACGTGAGATCGACCCGTATCTTGACGCGGCCAAGCCTACCGAACAGCAATCCTGGCTCGACGCCGCCCGCCGTGCCGCCCCGTGGGTGATCGGCATCGTGCTGGTCATATTTTGGTTCTACAATCTGGTCGGCCTTCACAAATTCGGCTTTGACGAGGCTGGAATGATCGACAATATAACCTCGAATGAACCCGGCGACAAATACCGCCGGGCGATGGAGTGGGCAACCGGCCTCGATGAAACAGGGGCCGACAATATTCCTAAAGGCGAGATCATCTTTAACTGCACCTGGGATGATTTCCCAAAATTGTTCTTTTATAACACCAAGCACCGATATGTTTACGGGCTAGATCCGAATTACCTTTACTCTGAGAATCCCGAGCTGTACAAGCTTCTCAAGGACCTCACCGAAGGCAAGATCGACGATCCGGCACCTTTGATCAAAGAGAAATTCGGAGCGAACTATATCTTTGCCGATGCCAAGGAAAATACGGACATGATCGCCAAAGCCCTCGAGAGCGGCTGGGTCGAGACGATCTATGAGGACGACGAGGCCCGATTGTTAAAAATACGTCAAACAAAGGGCGAAGCCCCGGATGAAGCTAAGGACGAACCGGAAACGCCCGAGGAAAAGAAGATCCTCGATGAAGAAGAGGCGAACCTCGCGAAGAACACAAACGTTAACATAGACGATGATAACGATCCGGAAAAATAACAGGCATGAGCACGCGAAACGTTTCATCGCGACAACGTTTGCTGTAGTAATGACGGTGCTCGCGGCGTCATGCGCGGCAAACGACAAAATACTTAAGTCCGGTAAAGAAACACCCGCTCCATACAACGGTGAGGCCCCCAAGGTTTCATTCGCGAAGGAGCTCGACGACGTGAATTCGGCAGGTTTTCGGTTCGTGTATGTCCTTAGACGAAAGGACGGGGGCAAGCTCGATCAGGACGACCGCCGCGTTCTTCGCGAGCAAACTGTGGACATGAATCGCCGCGTCGTCGCTGACGAAGACCGGGCAGTGATCATCGGCTCCAACTACCAAATACCGGACAAGAACAGGTTCGTCCTGCTTGACCGGTTTGCGGTCGAGGACCTTTCACCGCCGCCTGTCACAGAGGCCGATTCAAACGCGAATAAATAGTGTATATTTACCTAAATGCCTGACGAGATCTTGCACGACAATACACCCCCGGAGGCTCGAAGTGACCTGCGAGAGCGGCACCGCCTCGTCCGTCGCGTTCACCTCGATTCGTCAACGCCATCGATCCGGTCGATCGTCCGCGTTGTCG
>CAYSMU010000171.1:0-6817 GCA_964432145.1 uncultured Chloracidobacterium sp. | reverse complement strand
TTCGACACTCACCATATTTTCTCGGTGGACGAATACTACTGGGAAGACCGATCTCGATATTACGCCGCACTCGACGCAGTTCGGCGCGAGGGTGACGACCTGACCGGATGGCTCGAATACTCAGCCGAAGGGCTGCGTGAGACCCTTGAACGGGTCTGGATGCGGATCCAGGCATTCCAACCCGCGCCCGGCAAAAGGCTAGTGCTGCGTCCGAAGCAGGAACATCTTTTGCGACTGCTCTCGGACCAAGGCAGTCTGTCACCGGCCGAGATATGGGCCGTTCTCGACATTTCGCGGCAAGGGGCGATGGACCTGCTGCATCCGCTGATCGAAGCAGGAATAGTCGAGAAAGTAGGGGGCAAGAAGACCGGACGATACAGCTTGCGTAAGCAACAAACGAACCCGACACAACGGCGTAACCGACCGGATCGCTGCCAGGTCCGGGCAATTCGTTGGTCTCCGAAGGAGACGCAACCTAATAATTGTCGAGTCTCAATTCGATCCGAGCTATCTCCATAGATCACCCGCTGTGACGCCGCTCACTTTTTGTGCCGAGGGCGGGCGTAAGATGGTTATTGAACTTACGCGATTCTTTTACACCTCTCGCACTGATCCAAAACGGAGGAATTATCAATATGCAGGCACAACAAGCACAAGCGGATAAAAAGGCGGATCTCGCCGGCCCCGGCATCGGGAACTACGCTGATGTAGAAAAGGTGCTCCCGCAGGACTACGCTTCATTACTAGATCCGAAACAAACACAGATGGCGATCACCGCCGTAAAGCGGTTTATCGAGGACGGCCTCTGCGAACAACTGAATTTGATACGCGTCGAGGTGCCGTTGATCGTCGATGTGGACAGCGGCGTCAACGATTATCTCGACCGGGACGGTTCGCGCACGCCGGTACAGTTTCATATAAATAACGACAACGGCATCAATCCCGTCGACGCACAGGTCGTACAGGCAGCGACCAAGTGGAAGCGCGTCGCTCTCAAACAATTCGGTATGAACATCGGCGAAGGCCTCGTGACCGATATGCGGGCCATCCGAAAGGATTATTTCCTTGACCACGATCACAGCGCGTACGTCGACCAGTGGGACTGGGAAAGAGCGATCTCGGCCGATGAGCGCAATCTCGATTTTCTGACCGATGTCGTCAAGCGCATCTGGAAAGTTATCAAAGGTGCCGAGCTATTCATTCAGGACCGCTTTCCGCAGCTCAAGACCAAATATCCGAACCTGCCCGACGAACTGACGTTCATCCACGCCGAGGACATTCTCGAGATGTACCCCGATCTGCCGCGAAAACAGCGGGAAACGGCGATCCTGCAAAAATATCCGGCCGTATTCATTTACGGCATCGGATGGACGCTCGCCGACGGCTATCCGCACGAAATGCGTGCCGCGGACTACGACGACTGGGTGACGCCGACCGTGTCAAAAGACGGCAAACCGATGCATGGGCTAAACGGCGACATTCTCGTCTGGAACCCTGTTACCAAACGCCGACACGAACTGAGTTCGATGGGCGTTCGCGTCAACGCCGAAACGCTCAGGCAGCAACTCGAAATGACCGGCCAACTTGATTTCCTAAACATGCCGTACCACCAGGGCGTTATCAGCGGTAATCTGCCGTTGAGCATCGGCGGCGGGATCGGGCAGTCGCGGACCGTTATGTCGCTGCTGAAAAAGGCCCATCTCGGCGAGGTCAGCGTGACCGTTTGGCCGCGTGTCCTGAAAGATATCTGTCACGCAAAGAACATCGACGTGCTCGAGTAATGTTGCCGTTGACAGAACGGCGATCGGTCGACGTGGGGAAACAAGGTCCGTGAATACGGTCGGCAACGGCTCGCTTTCTTACTTTGTCTCTGCCTCCGACTGGACGACCATCGAGACCACCGAGCCACGGGTGCGCACCCGTGGCTCTATCCCATTAGCCCGATACGCGGGCTTTTTCACAATAATTTACCGCCGACAGAGAAAATTGCCCCATTTTTTGCGATAATCGTCTCAAAAGCCGTTTTGAAGTCCAGCTTTGAGCTGCCAGACAGTCAGCTGTTGGCGGAACTTTGTGATGCAGGGTCTAACTACCAATCCAATATTTGTCGGGGCGACCGCGATCATTTTCGCAGTGATCAGCACGCTGGCCGTGCGCCGCTTTGCACATAGATTCGGGTACGTTGCCAAGCCAAAGACCGACCGCTGGCATAAACGGCCGACCGCGATGCTCGGCGGCGTCGGCATCTTTATCGCGACGGCAGCCGCGTATTTCGCATTTGTCCCGCCGAGCCGGGAATCGTTGATCGTCATGGGGGCGAGTTCGTTCCTTTTCCTCGTCGGACTGATCGACGACCTGATCAATATTCGCCCGTACCAAAAGCTGATCGGCCAATTGATCGGGGCCGGCGTACTGGTGCTGTCGGGGCTGAAACTGCCTCTCACGGGCTTTGAGATCGTCGATATCTGGATCACGGTCTTTTGGGTCATCGGCATCACGAACGCGATCAATCTGCTCGACAACATGGACGGCCTTGCGGCGGGGATCTCTGCGATCGCGGCATTTTCGCTGGCGCTGAATTTCGCTGCAAACGGACTTTCAAATGAGTTGCTGCTTGCGTCGGCACTGATCGGTGCTCTGATCGGATTTCTGGTCTTTAACTTCAATCCTGCATCGATCTTTATGGGCGACTGCGGGTCGATGTTCATCGGTTTCTTGCTTTCTGGGGCGGTACTTCTCAATCAGGTCGGCGGCCGGTCTCGCGGCATCGTAGCGATCCTTGCCGTTCCCGTCCTGATACTTTTCGTGCCTATATTTGACACGACCTTTGTCACGGTACTCAGAAAGCTTTGGGGCCGCAAAGCGTCGCAGGGCGGCCGGGACCATACGTCACACCGCCTTGTTGCGCTCGGGCTGTCGGAACGAACCGCCGTACTGATGTTATATACATTTGCCGTTATTGCCGGTGCTCTCGCGCTGCTGGTCGGGCAGATCGGGCCGGTGAAAAGCTTCGCGTTGATCGGCTTTTTCACCTTGGCTCTCGTCATCCTCGGCGTTTATTTGTCGAAGGTCAAGGTCTACGAGGGCGAGGAAGAGGAGCAGGCAATCAAGGAAAACGCGGCTTTCGCCTTCCTGCTCAATGTTTCGCACAAGAGGCGAATATTCGAGGTCTTTCTTGACGCGTTTCTCGTTACGCTCTGTTATTACTCTGCGTTTGCGATGCTGCGAATGTTCGAGTACGACGCGAACTGGGGACTGTTCCTGAAAACCCTCCCGCTGCTCGTTCTGATAAAGCTCGCGGCTTTCCTTGCCGTTGGCGTCTATCGCGGCCTGTGGCGTTACACGAGCATCGGAGACGTGATCACCTATGTCAAGGGAGTAGCTCTCGGCACGGTATTGAGTGTGCTGGCGATACTGCTGCTTTATCGGTTTGAAGGATTTTCGCGAACGGTTCTGCTGCTCGATGGAATTTTGCTGCTGCTGGCGGTTGTCGGCAGCCGCCTCGCCTTTAGGGTCATACGCCAGCTCATGCCGGCACCGGTCTCGGCCGATGGCCGCAAAGTGCTGATCTACGGTGCCGGTGACGGCGGCGAAATGGTCCTTCGCGAGCTGAACAACAACCCCGAGTGGAATCTTCAGCCGGTCGGCTTCATCGATGACGATCCATTAAAAAAAGATAAGCTTATTCACGGCCTGAAGGTATATGACGGCAGCGATTCGGTTGCCGATATCTGCCGTGAAAAGGACATCGCCGAGGTACTGATCTCGGTGCGAGACCTGTCGCCCGAAAAACTCAAAACCATCCGCGACGCATGCCGCGACGCGGATGTTCTGCTCAACCGTGCCCATTTTAAGATCGAGCCCGTTGACCTGATGTAATGCCTGAGGGACAGACCATAATTCGTATAAGCCCGGGGTTTTCACGTGTCCTGATCGTCACGGCGGCGATCCTTTGCCTGGTGTTGACGTGGTTCTCCGTACGGTGGCACTTTGCAAACGCGGTGGCCCCGACATATGACCGCACGCAGCCGGAATCGCCGCTCGTTGCCGATTGGCTCACCGGTGTCGCACCGGCAGACCCGATGGTCCACTATTCGGCCGCGGTAACCTTCGAGAAGACGTTCAACATCACCGATCTCGATCGTTCGCTGACGGAATACGCACTCGCGACCGCCGCCTCGCCGAACAATTACCTGATGTGGCTCAGCCTGGGCAAGGCCCGCAATCTCAATGGCGATGCTGCCGGTGCCGAGGCGGCTTTTAAACGGTCACTCGAACTCGCGCCGAATTACGCCGTCGTCCAGTGGGCATACGGCAACTTTCTGGTCAGGCAGAATAAACCCGACGAAGGCTTTGCCTTGATGGCAAAGGCAGCGGCATCGAGCCCTGAATATGCCCGCTCGGCCGCGGTAACGGCCCTCGAGATCTTTGACGGCGACATTCAGGCGGCGATTCGGGCCCTCGGCCCGGGCGACGCGACCAACGCGGCGCTACAGAACGCGCTCACGCGGGATGGCCGCTTCGACGAGGCCGTTGCTGCGTGGGAGCGCATTTCGGACGAAGGGAAAAAAGCAGCCTACCTGGCTGACAGTCAAAAGTTTGCCGCGGACCTGATCGCCGCGAAGAAATTTGCACTGGCCGCACGCGTCTCGTCGGTGATCAGCCCGTTACCCGACGGAGCCGCGAACGGTACGATATCGAACGGCGGCTTTGAGAGCGGCGTGAAACTGCGGGACGCGAGCCCATTCGAATGGCAGATCGCGCCCGGCGGATCGCCGCAGGTCGGCCTGAGCGAGAACCCGACGCGTGCGGGTAAGTATAGTCTGGCCATCGTATTTAACAGCTTTGACACGGCGGCTTTCAGAACGGTATCGCAAACGGTCGTCGTCGTTCCCGGCGCTCAATATGAGGTGCTGGGCTATTATCGATCAGACGTAAAAACAACATCTTCACTGCGTTGGGAGGTGGCCAACGGCTCTACGACGGAGACGATCGCTCGTACCGAGCCGCTCGCCCCGGCCTCGAATTGGACGGAGTTTTCGATCAGATTCAAGGCCCCCGACAGTGTGGACGGAGTGATCGTCAGGTTCAATCGCGACGGATGTGTAGGGGCGACGTGCCCGACGAACGGCACGATCTCATTTGACGATATTTCGTTGAGGCGGCTTTAGAATGGACGACACCTCGAACCAAAGATCACCGATCCTCGCCCCCGTCGACGCGGCCGGAAAGCCGTCGCGCGTCAATACCGCGGTGTTCGTGCTGGTATGCGCGGTTCCAATATTCTCGACGGTCGTATTTGGGGCGGTGGACAGCGCGACATGGGTCTTCATTACCATCTTTTGGGCCGCTATCGTCCTGCTCTGGCTTGCGGAGGCATGGGACGGCGGCGGATTGGCCCTGAATACGAGTTTGCTGCAGATCCCGATCGCGGGGTTGCTGATGATCGGCATCATCCAGCTTCTACCGCTTGGCGGAAGCGACGTCGCCGGTATCGGCGGGGCACGGGCATTGTCGCTCGATCCGTACGCGACCCGGCTTTTCGTTCTCAGGCTAGTGATCTTCGTGACCTTTTTTGCGGCGTGCCTTACGTTTATCAATAGCGAGTCGCGGCTGCGAAAGGTGGTCACGATGACGATCATATTCGGAGCCGGCATGGCCTTTTTCGGTATTCTCCAGCGGCTCGCCAATCCTGACGGCATTTACGGGCTGCGTCTGGCTCCGCAGGCGATCCCGTTTGGGCCATTCGTGAATCAGCACCATTTCGCGGCGTTCATGGAGATGACCGCGGGGCTCGCACTCGGGCTCTTGTTCGGCCGAGAAACGGGACGAGAAAAGAAGATAATGCTCGTGACAGCCTTTGTCATAATGGGCGTTGCCGTTGTATTTACCGGGTCACGCGGCGGACTATTGGGTTTTACGGCAACGGCAGGCTTCGCCGCCCTGCTTAGCTTTATCGCCGGCCGAAGGCAGCAGGAGACCGGTGACGGCATCGAACCACATGGCAATTCCGGCAAACTAATGTTGGCGGCGGCCGCTATCGCAGTTCCGATCTTGATCTTTGGAACGGCGCTGATCCTTGGCGGCAATGACTCGTTCTTACGCGGCATTGGCGTGGCCGCTCCCGGAAACGACCTCTCGACCGGGCGTCTTCATTTCTGGCCGATCGCGATCAGCATTTTTCTGGAACACCCGATCATCGGTGCCGGGTTCGACGCATTTGGTGTCGCATTTACGCGGCACGATACGTGGAACGGCCTGCTGCGCGTCGAACAAGCACACAATGATTACTTGCAGATGCTCGCCGACGGCGGCATTTCCGCGTTCGTTTGCGTGATCGGTTTTATAGTCTTGCTCTTTAGGCGAGGGCTCGGGACGGTCGCGGGCAGCCACGGCTATCGTCGAAGCGCGGCGATAGGCTCACTTGCGGGCTGTCTCGGCATATTAGTGCACAGCTTTTTCGATTTTCCGCTCAGAACGAATTCCAACACGTTCGTCTTCCTGCTGCTGGCAGCGGTCGCGACCGTGAGCGTGGCCGCAGAGCGACCCCGCCATAAACATCGTCGCCATTGAAGTTACCGCACTCTAACAACGACTTCCTTTTTGCCGCAGGGTAATTCGAATACGACCTGATAGACCCCGGGCTTGCCGTTTGCTCGCAGGACAAAGAGAGCGCGGGCCTTTACGTTCGCTAAGGGTTCTCTTCGTACAGAGACATTCTCCGGGCTTCGCGAAACTGCTGTGACCGCATCCAGATCCTGATCGTCGGCTCGGCCGACCCGGTGGAGTTCCTCCAGGACGCGGTCACCTTCATGAA
>CAYSMU010000170.1:0-6852 GCA_964432145.1 uncultured Chloracidobacterium sp. | reverse complement strand
GATGGGCCGCATGTCGGACGAGGAATACGAGCGCAAGAATCGCCGCAATAAAGACGTCACATGGATCGAATACGAGTACATCAAGGAAAACTGTCGGATGTGTGCGGAGGTGGGTGCGCAGATAAACGGCGGTACGACGATCACCCAAAGCGGGCTGGAAATGCCCTCGGTCAGGGTCATTGGCGTAACGGCAAACATGGCGGATATCGAGGATAAAACGATCATCGACGGCCGGTTCATGACCGATGACGAATCGACCAGGCTGACCAACGTAACAGTGATCGGTAACGACGTTAAGGAAAAATTCTTCCCTGTCGGCTCGGCCGTCGGGCAGCAGATCAAGATACGAGGGATCCCGTTAACCATAATCGGAGTCGAGGATAAACGCGGGGCCTTTTTTGGCGATTCGCAGGACCGGCATATTTATATTCCCATAACTCTCGCCGCACAGATGTTTACCCGCACGGGCGGGATCCAGGTGCATGGCAAGGGCCGTGATTCCGAGACCTTCAAAGAATCTATCGAAGAGGCACGTATGCTGCTAAGGAATCGCCGCCAACTGATAGGCAGCGAAGAAGATACATTCGGCCTCGTGAACGTCGACGAGTTTAATACCCAAATGGATCAGATCACCGGGGCGATCGCGGGTGTCGTCATTCCCATCACAATGATCATTCTAGTCGTTGGCGGCATTGTGGTGATGAACATCATGCTCGTGTCCGTCACTGAAAGGACCTTCGAAGTGGGGCTGAGAAAGGCCCTCGGTGCGACGCGAAAGCAGATACTGCTGCAGTTTCTGATCGAATCGGCGTTGCTATGTATCGTCGGAGGTATTTTCGGCCTGATACTTGCGGTTGGTGCAACACAACTTGTCGGAGCACTTCTGGAGATGACAATGACGATCACCGCCGGCTACGTCGTTCTGTCGGTCGCCGTCTCCAGCATTATCGGCGTGCTCGCCGGCTTGTATCCCGCGTGGAAGGCAGCCCGGCTCGATCCGATCGTCGCGTTAACGAAAACATAGGCGAGTAACGGGCTCGAAAGCTCGTAATGAAATCAGTATGTCTCTTAGAACATCATTACCTGTCGAAGTTCTCAAGATGGCTCTCGACTCGATCTTGTCTCACAAGTTTCGCAGCGGCCTGACGATCCTTGGCATCGTTGTCGGCATCATTACTGCGGTCGTTGTCGCGTCGATCCTCACGGGAATGCGTCAGTCGATAGTATCGATCGTCGAGGAATACGGCACTAACAACATATACGCATTCCATCTCTCTATGGGCGGCGGCCAGTCGAATCGGGACGAGCGCAATCGAAAGCCGCTGACCGACGCTGACGCCGATGCGATCATGACTCAGTCGACCGCGATCGAGGATATCGCGTTAACGAATCCCGGCATTGGCAATTTCGGCTCCAGTTTTGATGACAACCTCACCTACGAGGGACGCAATTACCGTTGGGCACAGTGCGACGGTGTGTCGACCAACCTGGACAAGATCCTAAGCCTCTCGATGCGTGAGGGCCGTTGGTTGACCGAGGCGGACAACCTTCAACGCCGCAACGTCATAGTTATCGGCGTCGATGCCCGCGAGGCCCTCTTCCCGAATCCAGATGATTCCCCGATCGGCAAAGTCGTTCGAATGAACGGTGACACGTGGGAGATCGTCGGCGTATTGGAAAAGCGAAAGTCAGGTTTTTTCGGCGAAAACGAGGAGGACCGAAAGGTCTTCATGCCGTATCGCACGTCGCGAAAGGTCGCTCCGCTCCGCGACTTTCTGCTAATGACCATTCAGGCAAAACAGGGTCGGCTTAACGAGGCCGTCGAAGAGATCGAAGGAATTCTCCGCCAGCGTCGCGGCGTGAAATTCGAGGCAAAAAACGACTTTGATATCAAGACAGCCGACGCATTTATCGCTCAGTTCGATGGGATAATTGGTGGTGTCGGTGCCGCGGCTATCGCGATATCCTGCCTTGGCCTGCTGGTAGGCGGCATTGGAGTCATGAATATCATGCTCGTATCCGTTACGGAGAGGACCAAAGAGATCGGTATCCGTAAAGCGATCGGGGCGACAAAGAGCGCGATCATTTTCCAGTTTCTGCTTGAGGCGATGACGCTGACTATGTTCGGCGGGCTGATCGGGGTTTTCTTTTCCATCCTCATCAGCAATCTGTTGATGATCCTTGTTCCATCGATGCCTGCGTCGATCGAGCCCTGGATGATCATCACGTCGCTTTGCGTATCGGTAGGCATCGGTCTTGTCTTCGGAGTCCTTCCCGCCCGGAAGGCGGCGAAGCTAGATCCTATCGAGTGTTTGAGGTATGAATAGAGGGAGATTATCCCTCTTGTGCTGGAGTTCGACACTAGCAATAACCGGGACTTACGGCTCGCAGGTGACGCGCTTCATTGGAAAGTCCATGGCCATTTTTTTCTCGCCCTGCTTCCCTTCGATCCGGGCGAAGAGCGAATCATGTTTGTCGAGGCGGTAAATTATCCGCTGAGGGAAATCGTGTTTGGCGTTCTCGAAAACTACTTCATTGGGAGTCAGTTTGATCGCGGGAAAGGCCGTCGCTTCTTTTGCACCAGACGGTTGAGCGACGTAGGTAAGGCCCTGACCGTTGTTGATTATCCGCAGGAATTCAAATGCGACGCTCTTACCGGCCTTTACCGATTGCGAAGTGCCGATCATCAAGTTTTCTGTCGGCTTTCCCCATCGTTCTATAGTGGTGCGGCCATTAGTAGTCATTTCCCAGCAACCCGAGATCCATGAGAGTGAGTTCACCGGTTTCCCGGTGTCCTGAGCTTTTACCGAAAGCACGAAGAATGCAACGGAGGCAACGATAGTTACAATTTTCATATTCGTCTCCAATAATGACTTTGTGAATAATGCCGGAAACGGGAATGGCTGTATTGTAAAAAATCGACATTTTCACGAGCCGATGAATGCGGCAGCCATTCGGCTTTCGTCACGCATGAAGGTGGTTGGACTCTTGCCGGAAAACTCAGCGAACTCGCGAACGAAATGAGATTGATCGTAATAACCGTATCGGAGTGCGAGTCCGAGCAGGTCACGAGCATCCGTGCCACGAAAGGCCGAGATGATACTTTGGAGTCGGATAACGCGACTGTAGAACTTCGGTGATACGCCGACCATCTCAAGAAAATGTCGTTCCAACTGCCGCTGGCTAACCCCGAAATACCGAGCAGTCTCGCGGATCGAAACCACGCCGTTGTTAACGGAAATGTGATCTTTGACAGCTTCGACCACTTTCTCGCTCGGGCCGGGATGTCGTAGTGAGTCAAGCAACAATTTTTCGATGATCCCGACTCGATCAACGGTCGACCGAGCATCAAGGATCTGCTGCTCCAAGCAGCGAAACAGATCGCCAAAGATCGCCCTAGGCTCAACGATCTTGTCTGTCAGCTCGCTCAAAGGACATCTGAAGTGATGATAAGCCCCGGCGGTGTGAAACCTGACACCGAAGAGATCGACTCTCCCCGTTGGCTGGATCTTCACAAAACGCCGCATCTGGCCAACTATGATCGTCCCGGGTTGAAGTTCGACGCGCCCGTCTGGATGGAACCGGCGAAACCTGTCGGCAAGATTGAATACGATCTCGAGCGTTCCGTCAGGCAGGACCGTCTCGGTCTTGTGGCCACCCGCACGATCGTCAAACTGCATCGCCCAGTAGCACTTTATGTATCGAGCCAATGGCGTGGATGGCCTGATCTCCTCGTAAAACATCCAGCTACTCCAATTCGACCGTCTGCTCGTATCGCGGCACAGTCACATTCCAGCCAAATCGGTCTCGGATGTGCCCCGCCATAGCCTCCGCAGCGATCGGCTCTCCGTGAGTAGTAAAGACCATCTTGGGCGTGGTTTGAAGACCGCCTAGCCATCGAAGAACAGCTTTCCAATCGGCGTGGGCCGAGAATCCTTCAACCTTTTCCACATGACATCGGACAGGAACCCAGTTCTTCATTATCTTGACCTCGGGTTCGCCGTCTTGGATTCGTCGTCCTGTCGTTCCGGCGGCTTGATAGCCAACGAACACGACCGTTGCTTTCTCGTCAGGCAAAATCCGCATTGCATGATGAAGTACCCGACCGCCGGTAAGCATACCTGAAGCCGAGATGATGATTCGCGCCCCCCGCATATCGTTCAGCTTCTTTGATTCGTCTCGGGTCGACGTGGTTTGCATCGACGTTGTTCGCAGCGGATGCTTCTTTTGAGATAGGATCGATGCGTATTCCCGGTCATGCTCCTCATTCCAGCGGTTGTAAACCTGTGTGGCCTGAGCCGCCATTGGCGAATCGACGATTACCGGAAGGACCGGGATCCGATGTTCTTCTTCGAGTTCGCGGATCAGGTAAAGCACTTCCTGTGTACGGCCCACCGCAAACGCAGGGATCAGTATGGGGGCATTCCGCTGCGCGGCTTCATTGATTATCCGTGCCATCTGCGTCGCTGAGTCCACGTCACCGTGAAGACGGTCGCCGTAGGTCGATTCGCACATAAGGTAGTCGCAATCCGGCGGCTGGGCCGGGTCTTTTACGATCGGCTGATCGTAGTGGCCAAGGTCGCCTGAAAACAGGAACCTTATTGAGCTTCCGTCCGGCCTCGCATTGTCCATCTCAACAAGTACCATGCTCGCACCCATTATGTGCCCTGCCACAATGAAGCTCGCCCGTACGCCACCACAGATCTCATAAGGCCGGCCGTCGTTTGGCACTGGACGTAACAATTCCAGAGCCGCCCGTGCATCCCGCTCGTCATAGAGAGGCAGTGCGGGTGTATGAGTCGTTAGTTGGTGTCGGTTACGGTAATCGGCTTCCTCTTCCTGAAGGCGGCCCGAATCAGGCAGCAATATCTTCAGTAGGTCAGCCGTCGCCCGGGAAGTGGTGACCTCGCCGTTGAAACCCAATTTTACAAGACGCGGCAACCAACCGGTGTGATCGATGTGGGCATGGGTAATAATGACCGCATCGATATCGACTGCGTTGAAAGGCGGGTCCTGCCAATTTCGTTCACGTAGTGCTTTATCACCCTGGAAGAGCCCGCAATCGACAAGTACTCGCTTGCCGTTACTCTCAAGTAAGTACTTCGAGCCCGTAACCGATCCGACGCCGCCATAGAACGATATCTTTGCCATTAGAATATATGGTGAGCTAAAGGATCACCTGCTGTATCACTGTCCGTTAATTTTGAGAGCCAGTCTTCTTTCGGCCATCGGGTCCGCCATTATCCACGCCGCCCACTTGCCAATATTATTGCTTTTGTACCTGACCCACCCATATCCCTTTTCGCCCCATTCGTCTCCGAACGAATTCTTGATAAGCCACGCGTTCTTTTCGTCATCCCAGCCGAGTATAAGGACCATATGATACGGACCGTCCCTGTCAACCCGCTCATCAAACACCCCACCGCCATAGAGCTTTAAGCAATCGTCCATATTTAGCGTGGCCACGAGCGGGCCATATCTAACGAGGGCCCGCTTGATCGCGGATTCAGTCGGCACATTTTGTGGTGTGCCGCTGACAAAATCCCAGGTTAACGCCCTGACCGACACCTGTTTATCGCATTTGAAGTCCTTGAAATAACCGGAATTGTAATCGTCCCCGATTCCCAACGGAAGTCCGTGGTCGACCATAAATGAGAAAGCCGTCCCATGCCAGTTGATCAGGCAATAGTCGTCCGGAGAGATCTTTGGAGACATACAACTCACTAATCGGGGGACGCTGGTCTCGAGATTTGAGTTCTTGGTCGGCGATGGCCGGCCTTCGCGCAAGGCATTCAATTGTCGGCTCAAACGCATGGCATCGATCGTGGAAAACGCCCAGCATGCGTTGCATCTAAATCCCTGGTCCTGTATTGGAAGAGGATCAAGCCCGTTTTGGCGCCAATCAAACCGCGGGAGATCGTCCGACACCGACGTACCCGCGAATAACATTGATCGAACCGCCAATATTTCGTCCTGGGTTGCTCCTGCATGAGAAGCAAGCCATTTCTTCAACTCCAGCTCTCCGTTCTGCCGTAGCCGCTCCAGCTTTCTCTCGGCTTCTCGTCGTATCTTCTTTGTCCGATCGGTCTCACCTAACGGGACTGATCTTCCATATTCACCATCGATGAATAGTATGTCTCGAGGCTTGTAAATGCCCAGATCCCGCTCAAGTCCCGGTACCAGCCGGTAGAAAAGCCGCTCATACCACCTCTTATGTTTTGCCCCATAGGCCTGAGTTATAGGGTATGGCCACCTGACGACGCGAAAACTATAGGACCTTTCACCGCTGCCCGGACTCCGCTGATCTATACATCTCTGTTCCTCGATCGGTTGACGGCTCTTGTCCCAGTTGTCATCCAGAACTTGGGCGTACATGCCCAAAGTGAAGATCCCGACAAAAGATACACCGATGCAGAGGTACAAGAAAGTGATTGGCCGTATCCCGAGTGGTGTCACAATTCTTGAGCGGGTCGAAAGGCCACGACCAGCGAGTTTCGAATAGGCTTCGCCTGCTTCCAACTGTTAAGGCTTCGTTTCTGACTTGTCTCCCTTGCCAATATTGCATGTCTCCTCTATTGGGATACAGATCGTACCGCAAGCCTTAGTGCCCGGCCCGCAGCCGCCGCCGACACCGATCGTCAACTTGTTGACGACTTTCTTGACGCAAGCCGTCTTTTTAACGAGCTTTTCAATATCGCCCTTCACTTTCTTGGTCGTGGCCCAACCTTCGATGGTCACTACACGATCAAGGCTTCGGACGTTGATAAGCTCCATTTGGCTTGCGTATTTGACCTTCATACTGGTCATTGCAGACAGCACGATCTGATCGTCGGTCAGATTATTGCAATCGAC
>CAYSMU010000169.1:0-6867 GCA_964432145.1 uncultured Chloracidobacterium sp. | reverse complement strand
GATGGAGCGGTGCTCAGGGCATGCGTCAAATGTGATGGGCTGTGGGTCAGTGTCGCAACGTTTGAAACGATCTGCGCGGACCAGGAACGGCAATCGGCTGTTTTAGGTTTTTTGGACCACCGTACCCAAAGAGGTGTTCCGATGACCAAGATCAGCTATGTTCCGTGCCCGGATTGCGGCCAGTTGATGAATCGAAACAATTTTGCGAAAGCGTCCGGCGTAATAGTCGATATATGTAAGCGTCATGGGGTGTGGTTCGACGCCGACGAGTTGCCGGCAATCATCGAGTTCATACAGAAGGGCGGAATGGAAACTGCGCGGCAGCGTGAACGAAACGAGATCGAGCAAGAGCGGGATAAACTCCGCGAAGATCAGCGGCGGCAGGCCGCAATGGACCGCCGCTACGATACGGGCGACATTTTCGAGGACCGTAACGAGACGGGCATTCGCGGTTTTGTACGCTCGCTTTTTAGCTAATGAACGACCGATACTCCCGCCAGATACTCTTCGGTGAGATAGGCCGAAAAGGCCAGGAAAAGCTGCTGAATTCGCGCGTATTGCTCGTCGGCTGCGGAGCCCTCGGGTGTGCGCACGCGGAAATGCTCGCACGCGCCGGCGTCGGTAAACTGCGGATAGTAGACCGTGATTTCGTCGAGTTCACCAATCTTCAACGACAGACGCTTTATCGAGAATCGGACGCCGCCGACCGGCTGCCAAAGGCAATTGCCGCAAAGACGCGAATCGCCGAGATCAACTCCGAGATCGAGGTCGAGGCGATCGTCGCCGACGTAAATAATTCCAATATCGAATCGCTCATTGCGGCGTGCGATCTGGTGATCGACGGTACCGATAACTTTCAGGTACGCTACCTGCTAAACGATGCATGCGTGAAGAACGGCGTAATGTGGATCTACGGTGCGGCAGTCTCAAGCTACGGCACGACGATGACGATAATTCCTGGTAAGACGCCATGCCTGAGATGCATTTTTGGCGAGATGCCCGATGCGGGTTCGTCGCCGACATGCGACACCGCCGGCGTGATCATGCCGATAATCGCGACCGTCGCTGCGACACAGGTTGCCGAGGCATTTAAGCTGCTCGTCGGCGACACAGAATCGCTCCATGGCTCGCTGATGCAGTTCGACATGTGGGCGAACGACCGCCAGCGTATAAAGCTGGGAGAGCCGAACCCTGATTGTAAATGCTGCGGACAAAGAGTTTTTGAGTTTCTGGATGCCGAATCACAGGAATTTGCTGCCGTACTGTGCGGCCGCAACGCGGTCCAGATCGCACCGCCGCGGCCGACGAAGCTCGATCTTGCCGGCCTCGCGTCGCGGCTCAGTTCGCTGGCAGACGTGAAGCAAAATGAATATCTGGTTCGGTTCTCGTCCGGCGAGAATGAGCTGACCGTCTTCGCAGACGGACGGGCGATAATCAAAGGAACCGATGATGTCACCGTGGCGAGATCGCTGTACGCGAGATTTATCGGAGCTTGACTTAAGTGGCGTCTCAGTCGCGGTCGCGGTGCGGCGAGGCTTGGCTCACCGGACGCAGCCGTAACAAATATTCGGCGGAGGCTTTGCCTCCGACTGAAACGATCTTTTATTCCTTTTCGCCTTACTTGATAGAGGCGACGCTATGGGCGACAAACCAAAAGTAGTGATCATCGGTGGAGGTTTCGGCGGGCTTTGGGCGGCTAAGGCCCTCGCCGAAAAGCCGGTCAGCGTAACCCTCATCGACCGCAAGAATCACCATGTCTTCCAGCCGCTTCTTTATCAGGTCGCGACGGCGGTCCTTTCGCCCGGTGAGATCGCCCAACCGATCCGCCGCATTCTGCACAAATACAGAAATGTCGAGGTGATCCTCGGCGAAGCTGCCGGCTTTGATAAAGAAAACAAACGGGTGCGGCTCACCGACGGCTCCGAGGTGGATTTCGATTACCTGATCGTATCGGCCGGTGCTCGGCACGCATATTTTGGCCACGACGAGTGGGAATCGTCCGCACCAGGCCTCAAAACGCTCGAGGACGCGGTCGAGATACGACGGCGCGTGTTGCTTGCCTTCGAACTCGCCGAACGCGAGGCGTATCTGACCGGGGTTCAAAAAAAGCTCAATTTCGTCGTCGTGGGCGGCGGCCCGACAGGTGTGGAGCTTGCAGGGGCGATCGCCGACATCGCTCGAAAGGCCCTTGCCAAAGATTTCAAAGCCATCGATACGCGAAAGGCCAGCGTCATGCTCTTTGAGGGCTCGGACAAGATACTTGGTACTTTCGGAAAGGACCTTTCCGCGAGTGCGAAATCACAGCTCGAGTCGCTCGGCGTCGAGGTGCACCTGAATAGCTTTGTGACCGATATCGACGATGGCCGTGTCAAGGTCGGCGACGACTGGATCGATTGCGATGTCGTCCTCTGGGCGACCGGCGTGGCCGCCTCGCCGCTAGGCGGCGCGCTCGGGGTCGAGACCGATAGAGCAGGCCGCGTCTTTGTCGAGAAAGATCTCTCGATCAAAGGCTTTCCGAACGTCTTCGTGATCGGCGACATGGCGTGGCTGCTTCAGGAAAACGGCGAGCCTGTGCCCGGCGTTTCTCCGGCCGCCATGCAAATGGGCGAGGCGGCGGCGGCGAATATACTTAGGGACCTGAACGGCAAACCTCGTCAGGAATTCAAGTATGTCAATAAAGGGACCATGGCGACCATAGGCCGCCGTAAGGCCATCGCCGACATAGCCGGGATGCAGTTCAAGGGTTTCGTTGCCTGGCTGATGTGGCTCTTCCTACACGTGATGTTCCTCATCGGTTTTCGCAACCGGTTCGCGGTTATGTTCGAGTGGTTCTGGGCGTATATGACACGCGAACGCAGCGCACGTCTCATCACCGGAGACGCCGACGAAATGAGTGCCGCGATCCATTCTGTCAAAGGAATACCGGTCGAGAATAAAAAAGGTCACGTAAAAACTAAGTCATCCCAAAACTGACATTGTTGAAAGCGGTCGAGGCCGTTACGCACTATCTTCGCAAAGAATGATTGCGGCTTTGCCGCTCTATTTCAGGAGCAGCTTGCGGCTCCGAGAGGATCGCGCAGGTTATCCACAGCCGTTCCCGAAATTGCAGTGCTTTTCCGCAAACAGACGGGCAAAGCCCGCTGTAAGTAATTACCCTTCTTTTGTTATCCTAAACGTCACTTATGAAAACACTTTTGCTTTTGCTGCTCTTCTCACTTGGCAGCTACGCCGCCGATCCTTCGATATGGTCTGTGAATTCCCGGGCCGACGTCCTAAAGGGTGATGCTCGCGGTGTTTCGATCGACCAGAACGGAACGATCTCTCTTGCACCGAAACTAAGCGAGATCTTTAAGAGCGGCCAGCAGTACATCTGGTCGAGCGCGGTTGACGCGAGCGGTAACGTCTATATTGGCACCGGCGGCGAGGGCAAGATCTTCAAGATTGCAGCAGGCGGTACGGGATCGCAGTTCGCGGACCTTGGCGAGATGAACGTTTCGGCACTAGCCGTCGGTAAGGGCGGCGAATTATTTGCGGGCACATCGCCTGACGGCAAGGTCTATCGGATCGACGCAAGCGGCAAGGCTGAGGTTTTCTTCGAACCAAAAGAGAAATACATCTGGTCGCTGGCCGTGCTGCCGGACGGTATTGCGGTCGCGACCGGCGACAACGGTAGGATCTTTAAGGTCAAAGCGGCGAGCTCGTCGGCTGACGCCTCGCTGCTCTTCGATACGAGTGAGACACATATCATTTCGCTGGCGGTCGATAAGCAGGGGAATCTATACGCCGGCAGCGATTCCAACGGGATCGTGATGAGATTCGGAGCCGATGGCAGGCCGTTCGGTTTGCTCGATTCGCCGCTGCGCGAGATCCATGAACTAGCGATCGGGCCCGACGGATCGGTCTATGCGTTGGCTCTCGGCGAATCGGCATCGGCACCTAAACCAGCGGCTGATGCGGCGGCGACACCTGAAAAGGCCGAGAGCAGGACCGTCTCGGTCGAACGGCCCGTAATGCCCGGAACCGAGCCTCAGGCAAAAAGCAGATACGACCTATCGGCTGCAAAGGCCGCGGTTTACAGAGTCCTGCCGGACGGCACGTCGGATCTCATCTGGGCTTCACCGACCGTCGTCGCGTTTTCGCTCTACGCACATCAGAGCGGCAGCGGTGTTCTGATCGGGACCTCAGACAAGGGCCGTATCTACAATATTGGCAACGATGGCAGAGAGACTCTCGCTCTGCAGACTGACGCAAATCAAATTTCGACCATAAGGACAGATGGGCGAAGCCTGCTTGCGACATCGAGCAATCTGGGATCGCTTTTTCGATTTGGGCCGGACACTGTTGCCGAGGGAAGCTATGACTCGGCTGTTCTTGATACGAAGGGAAGTTCCACGTGGGGCAGGCTCTGGTGGCGTTCCATGGGGAACGTGAGTATTCAGACCCGAAGCGGCAACACCGATAAGCCGGATGAGACATGGAGTGCGTGGAGTGCGGCAATGACCGACGCGAAGGGCGGCCAGATCTCGAGCCCCAAAGCGAGGTTCATTCAATGGCGAGCGGTACTTCGGTCATCGGCTGCGCTGAGCGAAGTCAGCCTCGCATTTGTTGCCCGTAATATCGCTCCGGAGATACTGTCGATCAATGTCCTGCCGACAAATGTCGGGCTTGCGGCAAATCCTCCTGTTCAGATCGATCCGAATATCGAACTCGCCGGAATGGACCCGATAACGTTTGGCATCCCCAACGCGACAGTTCCTCCACGGCGTGTCTACCAACGCGGGGCGACGTCGCTGCAATGGACGGCGGAGGATCGAAATGGCGACAAGCTCACGTATGATATTCATTATAAGGAAGTTGGAGAGTCGGCATTTAAGGTACTGCGCGAAGGGCTGGCCGAGAATTTCTTAGCGATCGACGGGCAATCGCTCGCCGACGGCAGATATATCTTCAAAGTCGTTGCCCGCGATACGCCTTCCAATCCTGTAGCACTCGCGCTCGCCGGGGAAAAGGTCACCGAACCGATCGATATTGATAATACGGCCCCGACGGTGACGGCCGCAGGCACGCCTCAGGTCACCGGCGACAAGGCAAGAGTGGTCTATGATGCGGACGACGCCGCCAGCTTCATTATCCGTGCCGAGTACAGCGTCAACGGCGGCGATTGGAAAACAGTCTATGCAGATGACGGTATTTCCGACAGCCCGAAGGAGAGATATAGTATCGAGATACCAGTTCCGTCGGCCGGAGAATATACGGTTACGATCCGCGTTTATGACGTGAACGCTAACTCGGGAAATGCACGGGCCGTTGTAAGAAAATAGCTTTCGAACTTGTCTTAAGAGTCGTGTGGTTGAAACTTAACCAAATACTGATCTCGGTTTGGTTTTTGGACACCCATTTGGTAAAAAATGTCACTTGATCCTCTAAGCGTCGTTGTCATTACAGGAGCCGCCTCGGGCATCGGGCGGGCCCTCGCGGTGCGAATCGCCCGGGAGGGGGTCGCCGGCATTGCGATCTCGGATGTTAACGAGGCCGGCCTCAGTGAGACGGCGTCGATGATCAGCGGAGTTCCGGTCTCGACGCATCTGGTGGACGTCTCAAAGCTCGATGAGGTCAGGAAATTTGCTGACGTCGTTGTCACGGCACATGGCCGCGTTAGTCATCTGGTGAATAACGCAGGCGTCGGGGTTATCGGTACGTTCGAACAGATATCGCTCGAAGATTTTGAGTGGCTGATGGGCATCAACTTTTGGGGCGTTATCTACGGATGCAAGGTCTTTCTGCCGATATTGAAGGAACAACCTCAGGGGCATATCGTCAACATCTCCAGCGTGTTCGGGTTTATCGCACCTGAGGAACAGACTGCTTATTGTTCGTCAAAATTCGCGGTTCGCGGCTTTACCGAAAGTCTAAGGCACGAGTACGCGGGAACGAACATGGTTATCTCGTCGGTCCATCCCGGCGGCATCAAGACCAATATCGCCCGCAATTCTCGTTTGGGAAAGAACACACCCGAGGAATGGAAACAACAAGGGACAAAGTTCTTCGACAAGGTCGCAAAGACGTCGCCCGAGGCCGCGGCCGAGGTTATCGTCAAAGGTATCAAGGCGAAAGAGCCGCGGATCCTGATCGGCCAGGATGCTTACGCGATAAGCTTGTTTTCAAGACTATTTCCCAAAAGTTACCTGAGAGTAATCGAACGAATAAGCGGCCATAAGATGAGTTTGCGCAAGAAATAGTTACTTCTTGGGGAGCGTCATCGTCCGGCCTTCGCTGTCGATCTCGAGATGGCGAGTTGTGCTGTCCGTCACGCTCGGGGGAACAAGATCGCCCGTCTTATAACGTGACTCCGGTGCTGCCCATTGCGTCTGCTGCGGAGGAAGCTCATTGTTCCGGGCGGGCGGCATCGCGGCCGGTTGAGGTGCAAAAGTGATCCCGCCGTTTTCGGCCTTTTTGAGCTGGATGTACTGAGCGACACCAGCCCCGAGGCTAGTAAATGCGGGGATCAGGAGCCAGAACCACCAATTACGGCCACTCCCCGAGAACGCGAGCGCCAAAGCCACGGCAATAAATGCCACCCCGGTAAAGATCTTGATGATGGCCCGATCCCAGCTAACCGGCCTGCCCTTGTGATCGACGACAAGCCGAGCCGGTGGCAAGCCGCCCGTCAGGGCTTGAGAGACATTGCCGAGGTCGGTACCGCAGCCGCGGCAGAATTTGCCTGTGTCAGGATTATCTTGTCCGCATTTAGGGCAAAACATAAACAGTGGTCAGTGATCAGTGTCAGCGGCCAATAGTCGCTGGCGTCTAGCTTCAAAAAGGATAACGCCTGCGGCTACCGATACGTTCAGGGAATCTATTCTTCCA
>CAYSMU010000168.1:0-6877 GCA_964432145.1 uncultured Chloracidobacterium sp. | reverse complement strand
AGACGCTGAACGGTATGACCCCGGTATGCACCCGGTATGACCGGGGGAGGAAAATTGGAATTCAATTACCTAAACGACGTGATCAAAAGTATGGCCCCGGTATGACCCGGTGCATACCGGGGTCATACCGGAGAAAAGTTGAACACGCAGAATTGCAAAACTACGCCCATTTTTGAAGGTTTACCCACTCTACCGATTGAACAATTGAACATTGAACGATGGAGAGCGGAGAGCCGGGGAAAAGTGAAAAAGTGCAATAGTGAAAAGAGCCGGAATCGCGTTGAGGTTAGCTTGATCCCAGAGAACTCGAAGTTCGCAATTGAAGAGATCATCCGCGATAATTGTCTCAACAGCTCAAATTGACTATCATTCGACCAATAATGAAACGAGTATTTCTCATCGACGCGATGTCACATATCTATCGTGCATTTTTCGCTCCGATGGGCATGAAGCAAGAGCCGCTGCGAAACAGCAAGGGCCAGGTAACGCAGGCCGTGTTCGTGTTCACAAATATGCTCCGCAAGCTGCTCAACGACGAAAAGCCGGAGTATATCGCGGCGGTCTTCGACACCGACGTTCCGACATTTCGACACGATTCATACGAGGCATATAAAGCAAATCGTGAAGCGATGCCCGAGGACCTTTCGTCGCAAATTCCTTTGATAATCAGGGTCTGTGAGGCGTTTCGCATTCCGATCGTCAAGATGGACGGGTTCGAGGCCGACGATATAATCGGCACCCTGGCTCTGGAGTGCGAGCAAAAGGAAATGCAGGCCGTGATCGTCTCCAACGACAAGGATCTGTGCCAACTCGTTCGCGATCCGTACATCATCGCGATGCGGCAAAATTCGAACAATTTTAAGCGAAAAGTACCCGTCCCGCCGATCGAATGGTGCGATGAGGCATGGGTCAGGAACAAGTTCGGCGTACCGCCGGACAAGATCATCGACCTTCTGGGATTGATGGGCGACTCGGTCGATAACATTCCGGGAGCTCCGGGCATCGGCAGCAAAGGTGCCCTTAAACTTGTCCTCGAATACGGATCTGCTCTTGAGGCAATGGAACGTGCCGCCGAGATCACACACAAAACATATCGCGAAAGCCTGCAAAATAATCAGGACATCATTCGCCAATCGCTCGAACTCGCGACGATACACACGTCCGTACCGATCGACCTCGATCTGAACAAGCTAAAGCTCCACGAGCCGGATCGAAAGTTGGCTTACGAGCTGTTTCGTGAACTTGAGTTTAAGCAGCTTACCAATGAGTTCTCGGACGCTGCAAGCTCGACCGACCAGCCGACCGGTGGAGGCGGACTTTTCGACCGCCTGCCATCGCACAGCGGAACGGCGACCGAGACAAAATACTCAGCAATCAGGACTCGAGAAGATCTCGACAAACTTGTCCGTCGATTATTTGAGACAGCTCAGTGGAGTTTTCACGTTAACGACTCGAACTCAAATGAAAAATCAAGCTGTTACGACAAATTACCACCCTTAGGTGTCGCGATCGGGCTCGGCGGCGGTGAAGCCGCTTACGTCGATCTTGAGGGTTTCGACGGAGGCCGCGACCGTGCGGTCCGGCCGCTCCACGATATCCTTACTAACGCGTATTTCGAGAGATCGGCCCACGACATCAAGCGAAATACAGGTGCGTTGCTAAAGCTGGGCATTCGGCCCGGCCCTGTCCGCGACGACGTGATGATCGCCGCCTATCTGCTCGATCCGGGGCGGGCGAGTTACCCGCTCGACTTTCTTGCCCAGGCTCATCTTGACGCCGATGTCGCTCGCTCGATCCCGGACGGTTTCGGCGAAGCCGCATTCAGGACGACTGAGAGTGCGGACTTTACGGCCCGGCTTGCTCCGGTCCTGCGTGCCAAGATCCGCGAAAATCAGCTTGAAAAAGTTTACAACGACATCGAACTGCCGACGGTTGATGTGCTGATCGATCTTGAATTGGCAGGCATGAAGGTCGACGGGGACGATCTGGTTGCGTTCTCAGCAACGATCTCGGAGGATCTCGCCGAATTGAGTAAGAAGATCTATTCGATCGCCGGCCGGGAATTCAATATCGGCTCACCGAAGCAGGTCGGCGAGATCTTTGGGGAACTCAACATTGAGACCGGCAAGAAGACCGCGACCGGCCAGATCTCGACAAGTCACGACGTGCTCGTCGAGCTTGCCCAGACTTACGAGATCGCCCAGTTGATCATTGACTACCGCGAGATGGACAAGTTGAAAGCGACCTATGCCGATGCCCTCCCGCGCATGATCCGCGACGACGGGCGCGTTCACGGATGTCTCAATCAAACCATCGCCGCGACGGGCCGCCTAAGCTCGACCGAGCCGAATCTGCAGAATATTCCGGTCCGCACCGAGCTCGGCCAACAGATACGAAAGGCGTTCATTGCGGACAAGGGAAACAAACTGATCTCTGCCGATTATTCGCAGCTCGAACTTCGCATTCTAGCCCACATCACACAAGACCCGCGGATGCTCGAAGCCTATAAAAATAACGAGGACATTCACGCCCAGACGGCTCGCTTAGTATTCGGGGCGACGGACGAAAAGGACCTCAAAGAAAAACGGAGGCTGGCGAAGATCGTGAACTTCGGCATCGCGTACGCGGTCGAGGCCTTCGGACTCTCGCAGCGTGTCGGCATATCACGAGCCGAGGCCCGAAAGGTGATCGATGATTATTTCGCGACCTACAAAGGGATCCGCGAATACATGGACCGCACGCCGCAGGAAGCTCGTGAAAAGGGTTACATTGCCTCGCTCTTTGGCCGGAGGCGATATTTCCCATCGATAAACGACCGAAATTTCTCCGTTCGTTCACGTGCGGAGCGCGAGGCCATCAATATGCCGATCCAGGGCACGGCGAGCGATATCGTCAAGATCGCGATGATCCGTGTCGCCATGGCGCTTGAAAAAGAAAAGCTTGCGACCCGGATGATCATGCAGGTTCACGACGAGCTTCTCTTTGAGGGGCCCGAGGACGAGGTCACGGCAGCGTCAGCCGTCATCAAACGCGAGATGGAATCGGCGGCTACTTTGGATGTTCCGATCACCGTCGAAATTGGCGTCGGCGATAATTGGATGAGCGCGAAATAGCGTTGCAGCCGTCCCCAAGAATGCGATCTTCTGCCAAGTGATTATTTTGTTTCTTTCCGCGATAGTATCGGATATCATTCCTATACATACTTCTTCCGGCCCACGGCGTCAGAACTATCGTCGTGTCAGTATTTTGAATTCCATTCAACTAGGGGGCGAAATGCGCAAATTCAGTTCTTCGATAATTGTCTTTTCATTCATACTCACGTCTGTAGGCACTGTCTTTGGTGACTACCGTATCCGACAGCAGATCTCGATGGGTGATGATAAAGACGGAGCGGTAATGGATCGGTCGGTCTGGATCAAGGGGCAACGCGAGCGAACCCAGACCAAATTCATCGTGGATGGCCAGGATATGTCAGCGATGATGCCGACGCTCACGGAGGTCATGCAGTGTGACCTGCGGCAGATGATCAAGATCAACGATGCGAGCAAGCGCTTCATGATCGAGGCATTTATTGACTCGGACAATAAACCGCTGCCCTCCGTCGAGCCGTCGACAAAAGTGACGGTTCGCAAAGGCGGCAACGTCACATGGACTTATACGCTCATCGATTCGGGTGAACGGAAAGAGATGTTTGGATTTACGGCCAGAAAACTAACTGTGAAACAGTTGGTCGAAGCGTCAAAGAATTCGTGCAACGGTGAATCCCGTATGAATATCGTCGAGGAGGGCTGGTTTGCATACATCATTCCGGAATCCGCCCGCTGTGATGTACAGCTTCCCAGAGGAGAAGGCGAAGAACAGGACGAATGCCGCGACACAATGATCCGAAAGGGCTCTTTCCAGTATCCCGGGATGATGCTCGAGGGGACGATGACCTACACGGATCTGATTAAAAACAGCGTGTCGAAGCAAACGGTAAAGACGCTCGACGTTTCGAAGGAAACCCTTGCTATATCCCTCTTTGAGCCGCCGCCGGGATATACCGAGGTCAATTCCCTGCAGAGCTTGATGTCTCGCGGCAAAGTGGATATGGTCGCTAAAATGACTGCCGACGCCACGAGCGGAAAGTCCATTGGCAAGAAACCCGTCGGAATCGACTTTTTCGCCGGCAACGTGTCGAAGATCAACCAAAACGCGATGCGCCAGTATTTGGCTGATAAATTTGCGTCAAACGGACAAAATGCCACGCTCGTCGTATCCCAAAACGACCTCACATCCGGCGCATATATGGCCATCGTCGGGGTGCAGATCAAAAATATTAAGGAATCGGGAGCGGCAAAGATCGGCGGGCTATTCGGTAAGGTTACGGGTGCCGACGACGCTTCAAAGATCGGTGAATCCGAGGCCGAACTCGTCATCACCGCTTATGCGGCCGACGGCAAAACCGTTCTCGCAACCGGCAACGCCAAACAGAAGGTGAGCGGCAAGGCAGAGGACGCCGTAAAGGCAGCCATCGATAACGCGTTTTCGCAGATCGCGTCAAAGGTCAAATAACATCGAGGTCTAACATGCTAAAGCCGATCCTGTCTTTTACGATCGCCGTCTGTATATTGTCGATCTCGATCCCGATCGGCGCACAGGTGAAGCGTCCGGCCGCGCCTCCCAGGCCTGCAATACCCGCAAAAGCCCGGCCCGCGGTCAAGGATTTTGACCCGAATACCGTCGAGCAGATCGAAATGAAGGACTCAGCCAATGGATTTGCTGAGAAAGGGTTGCCGGAACCCGAGGATTTCGGCGGGCCGCCGTCGGATCGATTTGCTTCGGCGATCGCCCGACGGATCTCGAACTACGATGAGGATACTCTGCCGCTGCTCATAACGGCACTTCAGCGAACTGGTTTTCACATCCTTAACAGAGACCGAAAAACGATCTACCAGCCCACCACGGGCAGCGGCATGGGCCTGGCCTTCTTTGATTGGGAAGTCGCGGGCATGTACAAACTGTCGCGCCGCGGCGTCGTATCTTCGATCAATAAGATCGCCGCCCAGATGGGCAAGAATTCTCCGGAACTGCCTCCATCGCGCATCGCCGATCTTATGGTTCAGGACCTAAGAAGATCCGCGAATTCGAATAACAAACTCGTTCGCTCGTGGGCAAAGCTGATCATTGAATTCGGCCGCAACATGCCATCGCCGGTCGACCTCACCTTGGGCGACGTCAAGGACGCCCCGCTTAACGTAATCCAGGCATCTCTTTGGGAACGCAGATTGATCGGCGATATCGTCGCCTATGCACAATCATCCGCACTCGTCAGACCTCACAAGCAGCCTTCAGACAGTAGTTTTCAGAAAGTCTTGTTCTTAAAGTCATATCCGATGGCCGATTGCCAGGTCAACGATGTTGAGGGACTGATCATGGATGGGGCGTCGCTGGGCTTGACCACTGGGAACGGGATGCTGATCAATCAGATCCAGGCGATCTCGTCGCAAGGTACGGCCAATACGATCGGCAAGGTCGCCACGGGACTTGGCGTCGCGAACATCGTCTTGTCGTGGGCGAAACTGGCCGCGGCAATGATGACACTGAAAGGAGAGGTGAAGATCGCGGACCCAATGCCGCTGGAACGGACAAAGAATAACATTGAGGGTGATGAGCGTATGATGACGGCCCGGGTGTGGGCCGATGTCGGAAATCTGTCTTACTTGAATTGCGTCCGGTTGGCATTGAACGCCTCCAGCGGACTTGATTTTAGTATGCCCAACGATGGTCCGCTATCCGATCGGGATATTTCCTGGGAACTTAAGGGAGCCGCAAGTTTTGCCGGACAAGGAAGCTCAAAGACCGGCAAATTCGACAACTTTGTAAACCTAAAGGTTCCGGATGATGTCACTCAACGTGATCCGATGAAGCAGATCACTGACTCAAACGGTCAGAGTAAGATGCGGCTCGTTGGGGCTCCTAAAATACCTTCGGTTATGAACAAGCCTGTGGTGCCCGTAAATAAGCGGGCAGGCATCGCGGTTTCGGTTTCGTTCAAGTCGTCGCGTGACAAAGCTCAGAATTTTCTCGATATGGGCAGCGCGGCTTTGGGTGTGGCCCTCAGCGGTCCGGTGGCGATATTGAGCATTTTGCCCGAGATCGGTTACCGCACCAAATGGGAGGCGAAACGAATTACGGCCCCCGTGACCGATTGGGAACTCTGCACGGATGATTGGGCAGGCGCCGTTAGGTATGAGCGGCTTCATGAATTCACCGAGCGCGTCAATAATGCGTCCCGCATCGGTACGCGGCGTGTTAAGGAATTCGCTCAGATAACCTGGGAGATGGTTCCGCGAACGCGCGACATGCCCGCCAATACACCGCCTCGTCCCGCGAATGTCACGGTCGTGATCGACAATTCGGATATATTTGAGGGCACCGGGCTGGCCGATGTTTGCTGTAATGACAAAGCAATAGTCGAATCCGGCGCAAGGGTCCGAGATGCGATCACGGTCACCGCGAACAACACCGCCAAATCGATATTGCCGATCCATCTGAATGAGGCATTTCTCCTCTCCATTACGCCGGCGGTTGGGGACGTGAATGCGTTCAAGGCGACCAGGCGGCGAAGCTTTACAGTTTCCGAGTCCAAGTGTCCAGTTGACGAAGAACCTGACGCCGAAACCGTTGATGAGATCACGGCATATTTTCCCCTTATCGCACTTGATAGCACGAAGACACAAAGGAAATTGACAAAGCAAGAGAACGGCCTTGAACAGATCTTCGGATCGGAGACATTCGACTCACCCGGAGGAGGCGAGATCACATACACATGGTTCCTGGCTCGCTGCGGTGATTAATCAGCGTTTAACGCTGATAGCCGTTTGCGACCGATCAG
>CAYSMU010000167.1:0-6885 GCA_964432145.1 uncultured Chloracidobacterium sp. | reverse complement strand
TGGGCGACCGCCTGCTGGTCGAGATATCGCGTGGCTGTTCGCAGGGCTGTCGATTTTGCTGGGCAGGCTACAACTACTATCCGCCGCGTGTTGTCCCGGCCAAAGACATCCTGGCAAAGGCCGCCGAATGGCGCGGGCGAACGAACAAGATCGGCCTCGTCTCGACCGCCGTTTGCGATCATCCTGAGATCTCGACCATTCTCAGCGAATTGCGGGCTATGGACTATCGCATCTCGGTCTCATCATTGCGGCTCGATCAGATCTCAGAGGAATTGCTGGACGCACTTGTCGAGTCTAACGATCAGCAGATCGCCGTCGCTCCCGAAACTGGGTCGGACCGCCTTCGCCGCGTGATCAACAAGAATCTGACCAATGACGAGATCGTAGACATCTGCGGTGCCGTTTTCGACCGCGGTATGCTGACCGTAAAGCTCTATATGATGGTCGGGCTGCCGACCGAGACGCAGGACGACCTCGACGAGATGTTTGTGCTGGTCGAGCGAATAAAGGACCGCATGCTCGAGGCCGGGAAGAAATTCGGACGTGCCGGGAAGATAATCCCGTCGTTAAACGGACTCGTACCCAAACCCAACACGCCTTTCCAATGGGACGCCATTTGCGACGAACGCGAACTCAAACGCCGCATCAAATACGTCTGCAAAGGCCTGAGCAAGATACCGAACGTCGATGTCCGCTTCATGTCGGCAAAGATCGCACACGAGCAGGCGTTGTTCTCCTCGGGCGACCGTACGGTCGCGGCGGCTATCGACGCGGCTGCGCGCAATGGCGGCGATCTGACCAGAGCGATGCGCGAGACGGGCATCGACCCAGCTTTCCACACGTCGCGTGACCGCGGATACGACGAGTTCCTTCCGTGGTCAATAGTCGATAGCGGACTGTCGTTCGAATTCCTCAAGACCGAACACGAAAAAGCCCGAGAGTCGCTCTCGAGCCTTCCATGTCCTGCCGTTGAAAAGTGCACTACCTGCGGCGTGTGCCCGTCGACGTGGCTTGCCGACGCTCCCGAGGGCCTGATCCAGATCCAGCCGCTCAAGATACGCGAGGCACTCGCGGCTGCCTAGTTCTTTGTCGAATCCATCAGAAATCCCGTCGGCGTAGCGGTATGGTCAAACCGGTATGTGTACGTGTAAATGCCAAACGGCAGTATATTTACGGGCTTCGAGTAAGTAACGTGCGCCGTAATAGCATTACCCTTTTGCCTGACGTCGATCAGTGTGTCCGCCGGCAGCTCGTTCTTTTGAACCGATTGCCAGATACGCGCCTTGACGTTTTCGACGGGATTCACTTTCCCCGGCAGGGCGAGTCCCTGTATAACTGCCGTCTGCATGTCGGTCCGAAGGCTCTCTGCCGAATAGGCGACCGGAACATAATTTATGGCCGCATGCGCCACCAAGGCAAGCACGGCCAGCGTACAGGCAAATTTTACGCCAGCACTGCCGCGTTCGCCGCGACGATCATTAGCTCGGTTGTTCATCGCTTGTAACCTCAATTGCGGAAACGGGTTTGAAAATTCAGGCCCGTTGTTTGAGGAAATTCTTGAGGACGCTCTTGAGTACGTCTCGTGGGATGTCTCGTCCGCTGACTATCGTGGGGCGGCCGATGCCCTTTAACAGCACCATTTGCAGCGAGCCGGAGAGATGTTTCTTGTCAAATCTAAAGGCCTCAATAACCTCGTTTGCCTCGATGCCTGCAAGTGACGGCAATGTACCGACACGATGCACAACATCGTACAACAAGTTTACATCTTTTTGACTGCAAAGCGCAAGAGATTTCGAAAGTTCAGCGGCGAACAAAATTCCGTAGCCTACGGCCTCGCCATGCTTGAAATATTTGTACTCAGTGATCTTTTCGAGCGCGTGAGCGAGCGTATGGCCAAAATTGAGGATCTTACGCGACGTGGGATCCGTACGGGCCGATGATTCGCGTTCGTCACCCATTACGACCCTTGCCTTGAATTCGACGTTAGACGCGATCAGGCCTGAAAGATCCGACCTAAAACGACGGCTCTCAAGGTGCCGAGGAAATCCCGAAGGCGGATACGTTTCGAGGAGTTCGCCGGTCCGGTCCAGCAGAGTGCTGCCGGCGATCGCACCATGCTTGATCATTTCGCAAAACCCGGCGGCCAATTCCCGCGCGGGCAGTGTCGCGAGTGTTGTAACATCAACCAGCACACCGCCCGGTTGATGAAATGCCCCGATCAGATTCTTGCCAAATGCCGAGTTTACACCCGTTTTGCCGCCGACGGACGAATCGATCATTGCGAGCAGAGTCGTCGGAATTTGCAGAAATGCGATCCCGCGCAAATACGTCGCGGCACAAAATCCGGCGAGGTCGCCGACGACTCCCCCGCCTAGGGCAACAACGGCATCCGTTCGCGTGAGCCCTGCCTCGGAAAACGCTTTTAACGCCGATTCCGCTGTGCGAAGGCTCTTGTGCCGTTCGCCATCTTTCATCAGGAACCGCGAAATAGCGAAGCCCGCGGCAGCAAACGAAGCTTCTGCCCTGTCGCCGTAAAGCCTAAACACATTGGGATTAGAAACAATAACGGCTTTGGCGGTACTTATCTTCAGACATCTTTTAGCCCATCCCCCGGCCGAATCCAGCGAACCACCGACCGCGATCTTGTAGTTCGCGGCCTCGCGTTCGATACGGATATTAACGGTCTTCTGAGCCATTTAGCTAAGTGCAGTCCTGATAACATCGGCAAGCCGATGTGCCTGTTCTTCGATCGATGCCTGTTCTTTGCCCTCGATCATAACGCGTGCAAGGTTTTCAGTTCCTGAATATCGCAGCAGCAAACGCCCTTCGCCGTGCAATTCATCCTCGACCCTTTTCGCAGCCGCGGCGATCGCCGGAACTGAATCGAACGCCCGCTTTTCGCCAACCTTCACATTGACGAGCGTCTGCGGAAAGCGGGTGAACCCGCCAACCGCCTCTGAAAGCGTTATGCCCTTTTCGCTAATGGCTCGCAGGAGCAAAAGTGCGGTCATCATGCCGTCGCCGACAAGGCTTATCTCGGGAAAAATGATGTGTCCGGACTGCTCGCCGCCGATCTCCGATTTCGTTTCGATAAGCTTCTCAAGGACATATTTATCGCCGACGTTTGTCCGCAAAAGGTTGATGTCAATAGACTTAAGAGCAAGCTCGAGGCCGATATTGCTCATTACGGTCGCGACGACGGTCGAATTCGCAAGCTTACCGTGGCCCTTCAAATATTGGGCCATTATCCAAAGTGTCGCGTCCCCGTCAACGATCTTGCCATTCTCGTCGACAAACAGGGCACGATCAGCGTCACCATCAAAGGCCACGCCAAAAGCGGCATTTTCCTCGACGACTTTCGCCTGAAGGTGTTCGAGATGCAGCGAACCGCAATTCTCATTTATGTTGCGTCCATCGGGCAAATTGTGGATCGCGATCACCTCGGCGCCGAGGCCTGAAAACAATCTTGGCGCGAGATCAGATGCCGCGCCATTCGCACAATCAACGACGATCCGTATGCGTGCGGCCGAGAAACCGTCGATCTTTTCTACCAAATGCTCAAGGTATGCGTCGCAAAACTCATTCGCCCGAGCTGAATGCAGCTCGCCCGGTCTGGTTTGCGCTTCTCCCGAATTCGCGTAGATATCGGCCTCAATAGCACGTTCCGTCGCCTCATCGATCTTTCGTCCTGATGGCGAAAAGATCTTTATCCCATTGTCCTGAAACGGGTTATGCGATGCCGAGATGACGACGCCGGCGTCAAAACCAAATGCTCCGGTCAGATAGGCAACTCCCGGGGTCGTGATGACTCCCGCGGATTCACACTCAGCTCCGGCGGACTCCGCCCCGGTGTGAAACGAAGCCTCGATACGCGCACCCGATTCCCGCGTGTCGCGGCCCGACACAAATCGTGGCGGGCGCCCCAGCCGCTCGGTAAATTGCCGCGCGAGCGACTCGCCGATTATCCGCACAGTGGCATCATCTAGTGGGAATTCGCCCGCCTTTCCGCGGATCCCGTCAGTACCGAAGAGTTGCTTCATAAGAAAGGCGGCCAAGGCCGCAAATGAGTAGTTTATATCTTACGGGCTCTATTGCAGAAGCCCGAACGCATTAAGGGCACTCTCTATTCGGCCGTTATCCATACTAATGTGCGGGCTTCCGACAACGAATTCAAACTTCAGGATATCCATAAGTATTCATTGTATATGTAATAAATTATTCGAAAAGTGTTGACAACGAGGGCTCGTTTGAGAGAATCTTATACGTGCTGACCGACAGTTGCCTCGAAAACGAGCGTATCTAACAGCTTCTCTTCCGAAATATTATGAAGAACAGCATTAGCATCGGACTCTGTGTCCTCGCCGCCGCAGCCTCAAATTTCGCCCAGACAAACCAGAGCCAGCCGCAGGCAGAAAAGCCGCGAGTGATCGTCTCGAGCGCCTTGCCGACGGTCAGGCAGGTCTCAACTCCGGTCCCGACGCCGGTCCCAACGCAGAAGCTGCCCGTGACCGCCCCGATGACCCCGCAGCCCTCGCAGGCGAGCAATCTCAACTACAAAGGCCTCAGCCTTTCGCAAATGAAGCAGCGAATTGCCGAGGCTAAACGTCATCTGACAACGCGGCCCCTGACGATCGCGTCGGTAGAGCCCGTGGTTTTCACGAGCCTGATACGAGTCGCATATCTCGATTCGAATACGAAACAGATCGATTCGTACGTTATCACCAAGGACCAGTTTCTCGCCCACGGCCTGGCGACGCAGGTCATCTCTGCATCTGGCAAGCAGGTGATCTCGCGTACGATCCGCGGAAACGGCGTGAATACACCGATCGTCGTCACCGACCTGAATGGCAATGTCCATTTGCCGCTTGTGGTCCAGTATCCGCGTGAGAATCGCGGCGTGATGACGGAAATGGCATATTACGTTTCGACGCATCCGGGCCTGGTCACGCCCGAGGTCGTCAACGCGGGCCGAATGTACGTTCGTAACACGATCGACATTGCACGCGAGCAGCTTCGGCAAAAGGGATTCTCCATCCAGCCAAAGGTCGCCGACATCGCCGAACGCCTCGCGACGGTTGAGCACGTCGACCATCTGCGGTTCCGCACCGAGTTTCACCCGAATATTTACAACGACATTTTCACGCTTTATGCCCTTAATGAGGGTCAGACATACCGTTATTCGGTAAGCTCTGCCGGAGCGGGCGGCATGGTGCAGATGATTCCTTCGACCTATCGGATGGTGCGTTCGCTGTTCCCGAACGCCGGCTTGATGCCCGATTTTGTCGAGGGAATGCGGAACCACGTCAACGCATCGCAGGCGATGCTGCTCTACATGCAGATGACGTGGAATGACCTGATCGCCAACCCGACCGTTTACAATGCGGTCCAAACCGGCATCGCCAGCCAGGAACATCTAATGGCTACGGGCTACAATTCTAACCCTGCCAAGATCCCCGGCTACCTCAATCGAGCCGGAGCGGATTGGGCAAACCTCATTCCGCGGGAAACCAAGATCTATCTTCAAATTTGGGATTCGCTCGAACGAGCGGTACAGCAGCCGGCAAGACGGCAGTAGATAACTCGTCATCGAACAGTCTTACCGATCAATGTCGGCGGCGCGGTTCACGGGGAGTTTCGGGATTTTCTGCGCAGCCGGCACCGGTCTCGGCCTGGCAATCCGACAACCTTTCGCCGATCCACGAAGCGACCAGAGATGTAGCCTGGTAAGCCGCGGCGCCGATCAGGAAACACAGCAAAAGAGCGATGATCGAAAGTATTGTGTTCTTTCTCATTATCCCCACGTCTCCTTAGGTTATTTCTCGAATAATTAAGACGTTATAAAGGGTCTCGGAGACTTCCCGGGCCGATAATGAAAAGATCAAAGAAGACTTACCGCTTAAAGTACACCCGTTCGGACATCAAGTCAATCGCATTTGTCTCGAGCCGAACTGGCGGTCCGAACCGGCCATGCCGGAACCCTGGCAAGGGAACTCGTATCGTTCCGCGGAATCCGCGGGTTTGATGCAGAAAAACGCCTTCTGGTCACCGGGAATACGTACTTGGGTCACCTGATCTTGACCGCTCATTCCGGAGGAAAAAGGCGGAATTTCGACCCGGACTATCTCCCAATGTAACTAAAACCGCCGTCGCGTCCTGTGAGCCCCAAAACCACCGCCGCGATATCCGATTCGCTATCGCCGACGAACATCGATAGAGACTCTCTCCGCCATCAACAACTCCTGCGCCACTTTCCCGGCGACATCGCTCGTTCTGTCAATCTATTGTGACCACGAATGGGATAAGCCGAACAAATCTAATTCATTACTTCAGTCAGTATGCAGGCGAACAATTAAAAGGGCTCGAACACGCTACAATTGCACCATAGATCCAGAAAGCCGAAAGAAACGGGAGTCATTTGGATCATTATTTTCGTAAGGCAGGTGTCAGACGTTGTTTACGGACCCGGTTGATTTTCCTCATTGGACTGAGATGAACAGATTTTAGTCGGACACGCATTACTGCAACTAAAACAGGGAAAAAGCCGGGCCGTATGCTTTTTATCGGCCCATTTTTATTCGAAGGAGAAATCTATGAAATTTATAAGCTTGATCGCTATAGCGATCGCATTCGTATTTACTGCTAGCGCCGGAGCGCAGATCGTGGTCACACCCACAAACACTCAGGGTTGGTCCACGGACGAAACCACTGGTACAGGCGAGGTGAACTTTGTCATTGACGCCAGCGCACCGGGCGCCGGTGCCCTCCAACTCAAAACTTATGGAGCCGCGGACCGGGCTCAGTATCAGCACGGCACATCGACGCTACTGTCGGCAATTACCGAGCTAAGCTACGACACAAAACAAGTGAGCGGCCCGCCAGAGGCCT
>CAYSMU010000166.1:0-6892 GCA_964432145.1 uncultured Chloracidobacterium sp. | reverse complement strand
TTGACGAGCCCGCGAGGCCGGCTCCCGCCGGAGCCTCGGACTCGGTCACCATGTGAAAACCGACTTCGGGTCGAAAGAAATAGACAAGCTTGGAAAGTAGCGAGAGGCGCGGCTCGTCCCGCAGGCTTGCGATGCCGTGAACGGTCGTTTCCAGGCTTTCCTTTTGGTCGACAGACTCCAGAATGATACGGTCGTCGTCCCGAGTTTCAATGCGGCAGCGTGCCATCATACTGATAGCAAAATTTACGGTCGCCGCACCCTCATGAAACAGGAACAGAGGCGGAATATCAATGGTGCCGCCGGCCAGGTCAACACGAGTCGGGGCAGAAGATTCAATTATCACTGGGTAATCCTCGGAAAAATAAGAAAAGCTGATTCTATCGTATGGAGGGCAGATGAGTGCAATGCGAAGACTATTTTTTTACAGCATCAGGCGGTTTGGCGGGGGCCACATTCTCGATCTCGTCGCGATTTGGTTCACGGGTCAGGTGGAGACGCTCACCCAGGTCGTGAAGCTTTTCCTGAGCGACCTCTTCGACCGCAAGCAGCCTCTCTTCGATCCTCTGGATCGTTTCGGGGGCGGCCGCCTCGACCCTTTCGGATAGCCAGTATCGCTCGATCACGTAAAATACGATGACCCCGACCATTACTATCATAAAGAGCACGATACCGAGCCTCTGATAGTCGCCGATCATCGATGTGATCGCTCCGCTGAAAAAATAACCAACGCCCGAGAGCATCAGGACCCAAAGAAAGCAACTCAATGCGCTGAGGCTGAGAAAGCGGACGAACGGCATCTTTCCGACGCCGTAAAAGATGCACATCGCCAGCCGTATGCCGTAAATGTACTTCGAGATAATAATGGCAGAGCCGCCGAATTTGTCGATCAGCTTTTCGATCCTGGGCTGAGCAACCTGGTAAAAGCGGTAGTCCTTCGCATTTTCATGGAATATCCTGCCGACGCCATAACCAAAACAATCGCCGACCACGCCGCCGAGGGTTCCGAAAAAAATGACTTTCAAAAAACTGTAGGGACCGAAAAAACCACTGTGAGCAAGAACGCCCGACAGCAAAAGCGTGATGTCGCCTTCAACGGTGCAGAGTGCGAAAACGGCAAAAATGCCCCATTCCGCGACTAGCTCGTTAAACTGCTGTTCCATATCGGTGTGGCAAACTTCGCCCTTTGACGGCCTTGAAAAGATTAACTTTCTGTTGAGGTACAGTCAACAAAAGCGGACACGGCTGATATCATCCGAGCAGGGAAGTTTATGCCATCGTCCGCAAAGCACCGCTTCAAAAAATCGCATTTCGTGCGGTTTGTTTCGTGGTTGGTGTTTCACAATCCCGTGGATCTTTTGGCATCGGCATTTCCCGGTCGCAAGCGATCCGGGGACAGGAAACGGGTAGTTTTCGTCAAGATGGACGGTATCGGCGATCTCATAATTTGGACCGCAGCATTTAGCCTGATCGAGAAGGCCTATCCGGCAAAGAACTTTGAACTGATCCTGGTCTCGAACGAACGCAACAGAGACCTGGCCGAAACGGCGGGACTTTTCGAGCGGAAACTCTACGTCGATGCGAAAGCCTTCGCGTCGTCGCCGGGGTATCGATTTCGCAAGCATCGCGAGATAAGGGCCCTGGGCGCCGACATCGTGATCAACCCGCGTACGACTCGGGATTTCTTGTGGGGCGATTCGATCGTTCGATGCAGCGGGGCTCCGGTCCGGATCGGAAACGCAGGCATTAATAACCTTATGTCACCGCTCCAGGAGCGGATCTCAGCCCGCTGGTACACGCAGCTGCGGCCCGGCCCGGCGGCCGGAATACATGAACTTGCGGCGAACGTCGACTTTCTAGGTGCGGACGCGACCGCCATCGAACGGCCAGAAGAAATAAAAACCTCAACGTCACCCGAGAGTATTGCCGGTCTGCCCGCGGACGACTATGCAGTCATATTCGTCGGGGCGTTCACCGAGGACAAGCGATGGCCGGTCGCCAAATTTGCCGAGGCTGCAAGGCTGATCTCGAGTGAAAATGGCATCAAGATCGTCCTATGCGGCGGACCGGGCGAGGAGGAACTTGGCGGCGAATTCGCGCATTATTTTGACGGCGAGTTCGTTGATCTCATCGGTCGATCGACCCTCACGGAACTTTCCGCGATCATCTCCGGGGCAAAGCTGATCATATCCAACGATACCTCAGCGGGCCATATTGCGGTTGCACAGGGCTGCCCGGCGGTTATTATCACACCTGGAAATCATGTTGGCCGGTATTATCCGTACCCGGAACAACTAGGGGCAAAAGGGGTTGAGCTGATATCGGTGATGCACGAAATGCCTTGCTTTGGCTGCGGATGGAATTGTATCTACACGGACCTCGCCGAAAATTTGCCCAAACCATGTATCGCGAACGTCGCCGCGGAGGATGCGGCCCGGGCGGCCTCGACGCTGCTGGGGAAACGTCGCGGTTGACCTTTATCGGGCAGGTGACTAAAATCGCGGATAGTCTGAAATCGAAACTTGGTTGTAATTATGGCTGATCCACAGAACCGATCGGGTAAGAGCATTGGCATCGAGATCTCGCGTACGTCAGTTAACGCAGTTGTGGTTGACTCGTCGGGAACGGTCCTCGCGTCGCGTCGCGTCCTGCTCGGTGAGGGCGATAATTCCATTGCGGGTCTGGACTCGATCGTGGACGATCTTCGAGCCGGGCACTCCGATATCGCGAGTATTGGTATTGCGGTGCCAGGCCTGGTGGACCGCAGGACGCGGCGGGTGGCTTTTTCTACCAACATACCGGCGAATGTCGATGCTGAGATCGCCAGCGAACTGGAAACAGCCACGGGCCTGAAAGTTTCGATCGAAAACGATGCGAATGCAGCCGCTTTTGGCGAGTATTCGGTCGGCGCCGGCCGGGGCAGCGTGAATATGTTCTATGCGACCCTTGGAGACGGGGTCGGCGGGGCTTTCATATTCGGGGGCGGAATATGGCGGGGCACTTCGGGTTTTGCCGGCGAGTTCGGATATGTACCTATTAATTCAGAGGGAACGCGTTTGGAGGATGTCGCGTCGTCGGCTAATATCATCCGCCGCACGCGGGCCCGTTTTCACCAGGACAGTACCTCGTCGCTCAGCCGGATATCCGAAGAGGAGATCGACCTTCAGGAGATCATTAAAGCCGCTGAAAATGAAGATGATTTCGCCCAGCTAATGCTCGAACGGACCGGGACCTATGTGGGCACGGGCATTGCCAGCGTCATAAACCTGTTAAATATCGAGAAGATCGTCATCGGCGGCGAAATAATGCAGGCCAAGCATCTTGTGTTGAACGCGATCGTTGAACGGGCGAGAGAATTGTCGTTTGCTCCGTCATTCTCATCGACGGCGATCGTCGAGGGCGAACTGGGCCATGACGCGGCTGCGATCGGGGCGGCACTTGTGACCTGGATCACTGCGGATCAATAATAATTTGATAAATTAATACATTTTATTAACGGAACTTATTCGACAGGCGATTGCTAAACGCCCGGGATGAACTTAATTTCTAATTGTGCAAGTTGCGGAATTTTTAGGTTTTAGTAAAATCGTAAGAGTTTTAGGGTACGCAATCTTAAGAAAATAGTCCGGACAGCCGAGTTTCTCTGATGTTTTCGATGTTTCAGGGAAATCGGGGTCTGATTTTTGTAATCGAATTCCGCGTAAGAGCTACTGATGCCGCAAATTTTTAACAAGAGTGCAAACAACATCGCCAGGATCAGCATGGTCATGGTGGTAGTTTTGGCCGGCACGGCGTTCTTTGCCTACACTCAGATCGCCCGCTCGTCGTATTTGACAGGCCGTTATCTCGAAAGGCAGCAGCCCGTCCAGTTCAGCCACAAGCATCACGTCGGTGACGACGGTATTGACTGCCGGTATTGCCATCAGACGGTCGAAACCACGGCGTCTGCGGGCATGCCGTCGACGCAGACCTGTATGAATTGCCACAGCCAGATCTGGGCGGATAGTCCGTACCTCGAGCCCGTTCGGGCAAGCTTTCGCGATAACAAGCCCATCGAATGGGAACGCGTCCACGACCTTCCTGAATACACATATTTTAATCACAGCATTCACGTGGCGAAAGGCGTTGGCTGTTCGACGTGTCACGGCGAGGTAGATAATATGCCTGCGATCTTTCAGGAGAATACGCTGCAAATGGAGTGGTGCCTGGCATGTCACCGCGACCCGGAGAAATTCATTCGGCCAAAATCTGAGATCTACAACATGCAGTGGAAAGACGGTGATATTGGAGCCGAGGAGCGAAAAACGCTCAAAACCGACTATAAGATCCGAAGTAAGGAAATGATGACGAGCTGCTCGACTTGTCACAGATGAAGCGAAATCGCATAGGAATCGAAACGAAAGATGTCGAACCCGGAAATCAAACAGAGTTTTGCCGCATTGCGTGAGCGGATATTGGCGCAAAACGGAAAGGCCTATTGGCGCAGCCTCGAAGAGCACGCCGATACGCCGGAATTCAGAGAGTTCGTTGCTGAGGAATACCCGCACGAGATCGAGCAGTGGGACAGCGGGCTAAGCCGCCGCAACTTTGTGAAGGTCATGGGTGCGTCGCTCGCTCTTGCAGGATTGAGCGGCTGCGTTATCCAGCCGCCCGAGAAGATCGTCCCGTACGTCACTCCCCAGGACGGAATGCTTCCGGGAAAAGCGAATTTTTATGCCACCTCGATGTCGCTGGGCGGCACTGCTGTTGGCCTGTTGGCAAAATCCTTTGACGGCAGGCCCGTAAAGGTCGAGGGAAACCCCGATCATCCGGGCAGCCGTGGTGCGACCGACATCTACGCACAGGCATCAGTGCTGGGAATGTACGATCCTGACCGCTCTCAGGAAGTCTCGTTCCGAGGCAATCCGAAGAACTGGGAGTCGTTCACCGGTGAGTTTCGTGCGGCTATTGAAGAAAATCGAAAAGATGGCGGAGCAGGTATCCGATTTCTCACCGAGACGGTAACGTCGCCCACTCTGATCGATCAGTTTAACCGCCTGAAAACGGACCTGCCGAATGCAAAATGGATACAGTACGAGCCCGTAAATTCCGATAACGCCATGGCCGGAGCCAAGATGGCGTTCGGCTCGGCTGTCCAGACTGTTTGCAAGTTTGACAAGGCCGAGCGGATACTTTCGCTCGATGCCGATATTTTTTCCGGCTTCAATGTCGCTTATATCAAGGATTTCGCAAAGGGGCGAAAGTTTGATGAGGAGCATAAGGAGATCAATCGGCTTTACTCGGTTGAGACGACCATATCGCTGACCGGAGCAAAAGCCGACCATCGGATCTCGGTCAAGCCGAGCCAAATGAGCGAGGTTGCAAAAGCTATCGCCAAGGCCGTCGGTGTCTCGGGTGTTACGACTGGTTACACCGAGAATGCTCAGTGGATCGCCGCACTGGCGAAAGACCTCAACGAGCACAAGGGCAAGTCGCTTGTCGTCGCGGGAGATCAGGCATCACCGATGGTTCATGCTCTCGCCCATGCTATGAACGCGGCACTCGGAAATGTTGGCCAAACCGTTGTTTACACCGACCCCTTCTCACCGAACACAGATAAGAGTCAAATTGAACAGCTTCGCGAGCTGATCGCCGATATCGACGGCGGAAAGGTCAAGATGCTTGTCATCCTTGGCGGAAATCCGGTTTACAACACACCGGCCGATCTCAAGCTCTCGCCTGAACGACTGAACAAGGTGGCAATGCGTGTTCACCTAGGACTCTATTTTGACGAGACCGCCGAACATTGCCAGTGGCTTGTGCACGAGAAGCAGTATCTCGAAAGTTGGGCCGACGGACGGGCATTTGACGGCACTGTGTCGCTGACCCAGCCGCTCATTGCTCCGCTTTACGACGGTAAAAGTGTCTACGAGGTCGTCCAGTTGTTCTTTAAGGAGAACTTCGATAAGAAAGACCTCGATATCGTAAAAGAATACTGGCAAAAGACCAATATCACCCCCGCGGCCGCCGTCAAAGCGGAAACAAAGCCCACGGAAAAGCCCGCCGGCGAACACACTGCCGCTGAGGGCGAGCCTGCAAAATCTGAATCAAAACCGGACGCCGCAAAAACTTCTGCTCAGGTCAAAAGTGAACCTGCCACGGCTGCGAAAGAGGCACCGAAAGCCGCTGCGACGCCGGCACCGGCCGCGAATACGGCAGCCGCGGCGCCGAGGAATTTCGAAGACAATTGGCGAAAAGCCGTACACGACGGGGTGATCCCAAATACTGCGGCGGCAGCTAAGACGGTCACGGTCAGTACGACATTTGCCGGTCAGCCGGAGGCTAAGCCGGCAGGAAGCGGGCTCGAGGTGGCGATCCTTCCTGACCCCAGCGTTTATGACGGCCGGTTCGTCAATAATGGATGGCTTCAGGAATTACCCAATCCGCTGAACAAGATCACCTGGGAAAATGTCGCCCTCGTCAGCCCAAAGACCGCGAAAAAGCTTGGTGTCAATATTGCGAACGACGAGGACGAAAAGTCGGGCGGCGTACGCGGGACCAGCTTTATTAATACCCGCGGCGGCAATATGTCGTCTGATCTTGTCACTCTGAAGTACCAGGGCGGCGAGATCGCGGCCCCTGTGCCGATGTGGATCGCACCGGGCCAGCCTGATGATGTGATCACGATCTACATGGGCTATGGCCGGACACGCGCCGGAAAGGTGGGCACCGGGCTGGGTTACAACGCCTTCGACGTGCGGCGTTCCGACGCGATGAATTACGGTTTTGGTGACCTGGTCAAGCGTGGAGCCACCACGGAGATCGCCTCGACGCAGATCCATTTCAACATGGAAGGGCGCGATATTTTGCGGATGTGGGACCTCGAAGAATTCGAAAAGAATCCTGAAATGGGGCA
>CAYSMU010000165.1:0-6898 GCA_964432145.1 uncultured Chloracidobacterium sp. | reverse complement strand
AAACCAAACCATGATCTGTATTTGGCCGATATTCAACCGCAGATAGCGCGGATGAAGCGGATCTGTATGGAATTATCCATATTTATCCGCTTTTTCCGCGTGATCTGCGGTCAAAACACTCTTTTTATCCGCAACCACAGGGCTTTTTAGACACATCTCTCGATCGTATCCTAGCGCTTTGGTTTCTTTGCGAGCTGGCCCCGAACTGCACCATCCGGGAACTCGGCGTTATGAACGTTCACGTAAAAGTTTTCGGGCGTCTGCCGTATTCGTTTGATCAGATCGGCAGTCGCATCTACACAACCTTTTGCCGTACCGTCCGCCCCGGGTGTAGAAAGGGTAATTACCACAGGCCCGGCAGAGCCTTCGACCGCCTCATGAATATGGGCCGCCGTAGCCGCTCCAATGTTTGAGACCGAGATCTCGTAACAAACCTGAGTCAGGCCCTGGTTTAGCCAGACCATCGCCGTTCCCTTGCCATCCGAATCTCCGGGTCCGGGGATCTCGGCAGCCCCGCTCAATATTGCGTTGAGTTTTCGACCGGTGTCTTCCTGAGCAAACGCCAGACCGGTCGTTAATAATAGAATACTCAGCCCAAAGATCAACTTCATCTTGTTCATGCATACCTCCGTGTTTCTAAAGAACTAGCGGCGATAATGGGATGCCGCATGGGCGGAGAGGCTCTCGGAGAAGGCGTTTTCGACACCGAGACGAGCCTCCGTCCTATACGACAGAGTACCGAACAAAAAGAAGCTTTTATGTTTGATGGCTTACAAAAAGGGGATCGAGCGGAATCGCGGTCAAACGCGGTGCTCAGATGTCGAGACGGACGGCAGACAGGCGATACTATCGAGATAGCCGCGTTCGTCACCATCGGCCGTCTCGGTAACGACCCGGTTACGGCCGAGTTCCTTGGCTCGTTAGAGACAGTTATCTGCCCTCGCCAAAAGACTCTCGAGCGAGTCGTCGGCGCGAAGTTCGGCGACGCCAAAGCTCGAGGTAACGAAGATCGTATTTTCTTCGTGCTCGACGATGAGTTCCTCGATGGTACGGCGAAAATGCTCGGCCGCCTGCGTCGCGGACTCGATATCAGCGTGTGCCAGCAGCAGGCCAAACTCCTCGCCCCCGAGACGAGCGATGAAATCACTCTTGCGCGTGGTCCTCTGGCACGCCGCGGCGATCTCCCGCAATGTGCGGTCGCCGCCGGGATGGCCAAAAGTGTCATTGACCGATTTGAAATGATCTATGTCAAACACGACCAACGCCAGTGGAATACCATACCTCTGGCTGCGCAGAACCTCGCTGGCCGCGCGGTCAAAGAACGCACGGCTGTTGCCCAAACCGGTAAGGTAATCGGTGGTGGCGAGGCGTTCGAGTTCGACCTGTGCCATTTCGAGATCCTGTTGAAGCCTCTGACTGTTTAACGTCGTAAAGCAGAACGTCCACACGACCACAAATAGGGAAAACAGGAGGTAGGAGAGCGACTGTATCCAATCAGGTGCGAAAAGGTCGTCGATATTTGAGTAGCGGTAGGTCAGGTAGGCACGGCCCGCCATAAATATCGTAAACGCGGCGAAGACACATCCCGCGACCGTATGGATAAATCGGCTCGCTCCTCGCCTAGCCGTAAAAAACTCATAGGCTGAGAATGCGGTTATTATCCCTGCGATAACCGAAACCGTAACGATGCGCATTACGATGTTGTCGTCGACCAGCAAGTAATAGGCGGCAAAAAGGAACTCTGCAGCGAGCGCAGTGAAAATGAGTCGGATCCGAAGCGGCCGGCCGAAAAAAACGCGTACGCCGTGGCCAATGCACAGCAGGCTGCCGATCGCCAGCAAATTGCCGCCAACGATTCCGACAAACGTAGGAATGACATCGCGAAGCCCGACCATCAGAAATGCAAGGGAGCCGAGCAAATTCCCCGCCGTCCATAAACCAAACCCGTCGTATGTTTTGTTTGCGCGCCACGCCACGAGCATGACAATGCTCAATGACGCGGACACCAGGATCAGAACGACCGTAAGTGTATATAGATCTAGGACATGCGAGATCATGAAGGGAAACGTGTTTCCGCGCAAGGCAGACGTATCAAGATGTAAAAATGCTGTGAGAGATGAGCCGGGAAAGCGGGCGTACATTCATACGCCTCCCGTTATTATAGCCGATTGTGCAGCCGGCTGTGAACCCCTAAATTTCTCACTATTTAAAGATGCCGGCGATCGCTTTTGCCCAGTCATAAGGCTTCTTGATGATCGGCTGGGCCCTCGAAATGAACGATCGCCTCCTTGGCTCTTTGGTCAAAACCGACGCCGCGAGGGCATTGCTCGGCGCGCGATATTCGACCGGAGCGATCCGATAGGCTGGACGCATCGATGTACTTTTTGCAGCGTAGGCCGTTTGCGGCCGCAAAGAAATTGGCGTTGCTAGCGGCTTTAGTGAGTTTTTTGCAACTGTAATCGATGCCGGAGCCTTTTCGGGCCTACGATCTTTCTCAAACGTTTCGCCCGATCGGATCACCACGATGCCGTCGTCAGTCGTGGTGAGATTTGCGGGCATCTGTGTTCCATTGTGTACAGGCGAAACCGCCGCCGTATCGATCGGTCTATCGAACAGGTTGTACGCAATAAACGCCATCTGCACCAAACTTACCAAAATTATTCCTAACATCGGTTTTTTCATAACCAGTAAACGCCCCACAAAGTGTTTAAGAATGTTCAAACATTTCCATTGGTTAGTATATCAACTAGTCCGGGCGGTTGTCTCAAGTTTTCAATTCGCCCCCATTTATGAAGAAGGAATGTGTGCAAATTAGCACTGAATGCTAAACTTATTTAAGAAATCGTCACAACATATTTCCCGAATGTAATCCTATGGGGCGACTTATTCTAACACTCTCCATTCTTCTGTCCAGCGGCTTTGCCCAAGGGATCCTTGGCCAGCAATGTGCCCCTCCGGGCGTCAAGATCAACTCAAAAGTTCCAAACATGTTCACCCCGCAACAAGAGATGGATCTTGGCGAGGCGATGCTGGACCGTATTCGAAATGAATACGGTGTTATTGACGCTGTCGAGATAAATGCGCGGCTTCAGCAAATAGGTGATAACCTGAGTCGATTCTTACCGGCCTCGGGGATCCGTTATCGATTCATGGTTGCCGACCTTCCCGATACGAATGCATTCGCGTTTCCAGGTGGCCATATCGTCGTAACGAGAAAAATGATCAATTTTGCCCGCAGCGAGACGGAGCTGGCCGGGATCGTGGCCCACGAACTCGGCCATGCGGTCGTGCGTCATGGCGGGATCGATATGACCCGGAGATTCAAGGAAGTGCTTCAGATTAGCGCGGTCGGGGATCGGAAGGATGTTTTCGATAAATACAACCTCTGGATAGAGCGTCGAATGACCAGGGATGCGAGGTTCAGCGACGACCACGAAAGTGATCAGCAACTCGAAGCCGACCGAATCGGCATGTATGCGCTGATCGCGGCGGGGTACGACGGTGGAACATTCGCCAACTTTTGGAGTCGCTTTACGTTGGCAAAGAAACGTGGTTTCTTCTCAGATCTATTCGGCCTGACGAGTCCGGCTGACAAGCGGTTACGTGAAATGCTTGACCAGCTTAAAGGGCTGCCGGCCGAGTGCAGGCAACCGAAACATTCAGGTATCGTAGGAGATTTTGAGAAATGGAGAGCATCGGTGATTAGCTATTCACCGACGCCCAACGCAGAATCGATTCCTGGCCTTATAAAACGGAGCGAATTAACACCTTTACGCAGCGATATCGATCATTTCCAGTTCAGTCCAAATGGCCAGTTCATCCTGGCACAAGACTCATCCACGATAACGGTTGTTAAGCGTGAGCCATTGGCGGTCATGTTTCAAATACCCGCTGAGGGTTCGCGGCCCGCCTCGTTTTCACAAGATTCGACTGAAATAGTGCTTATTAACACCAACCTTCATGTTCAGAGGTGGAGTGTTTCCGAACGAAAGATACTGTCGGACCACGAGGTGTCAGTTCCGCTTGGATATTGGCAAACCAAGTTGTCGCCGAATGGCGAGGTGCTCGCTGCCTACCTATACAGCGGCGACATTGTGCTCTATGACGTCCGGACAAATAATGAGATCTTTCGTGAAAAGGACTTTTACCTTCCAACGCTGATGGAGTACTACATGTGGTTAGAGGCGATCGACGGTCGCGATGACGATGAAGCCACTGTCCTGACAATGAAGTTTTCTCCAGATAACAAATATTTCCTTGCGGCTCGAGATTTTACCGTCCCATTCTACGTCGCAAAGGAGGAGTTCATTGCGGTCAACATGGACGAAAGGAAGAAAACAAATGTCGGTGACAATATTAAGCGGCTTATGAAAGCGAGCTTCGGCTTTCTCTCAGCGGATCGGGTCGTTGGTAGGCTTGGGGAAGATCTTAGCAGATCTGGAGTCTTTTCGTTTCCAGCGGGCGATCGACTTGAACAATTCGAACTCGGAGGGCTCGTCTTCACGAAAGCAACGTCGGGAAATCACCTCGCCGTATGGCCGGTCACAGGTTCGGCTGCGGTCGGAATATTTGACCTGAATTCCAAGAAATACGTATTTGCGAGTAAGAAGTTAGCTTTAGATATATTCGACGGCACCGTCGTCGCCGAGCGCAAAAATGGCGAGATAGCTCTCTATTCTATAGGAAGGGCGGAGGCATTTGCCGCTCTTGAACTCCCTAAGAGTGAATTCGGCCCCCTGCGGACGGCTTCGTTTTCCGATGACGGATCGATCCTGGTTGCCTCTGACCGTTCGCGAGGTGCTGTCTGGGATATGCGATCCGGTGAGCGAAAATTCCACCTTCGGACTTTCAGAGGGCACTATGTAAATCCGGAAGGACAGATCTATGCTGATTTCCCAGCGGTCGGTGACTCACCACGATCTATCGCGCGGATGAATCCGGCAAACGGATCAATCGAGGCGACGATTTCGCTAAAGGAAGGCAACGTTAGGCAATATGGCCGCTATCTCCTGGAGCGCAAACCACTTAAGGCCGAAACGGAAAAGAAAGACAACGAAAAGGAAAAGGAGCGAAGGATCTTCAGTGCAGAGGAAGACGATAAAAGGGTGGGTGCGACGAAAACATCGTTTGAGATAAGGGACGCTGTTTCCGGGGCGACCCTCTGGAAGCGCGATTTCAGGAAGGAAACCCCAGCCTACTACTTAAGCACATCGCAGGATAGCCTAACTTTTACCTGGTGGCTCGACAGCGACGCAGCGCGCGAGATAATCGGATCTGACCCGGGCCTCCAGGAAAAAGCCCGTGCGATGAAAGACCCCGAAGGTGACCTATTTGTCGAGGTCCTTGATCCGGCAACCGGCCATCTCAAAGGACGGTTCTTTCTTGAGACGGGTAGACGGTCCTTTATTGCATCGACAGTAATGGCGGCAGATGACTATCTGATCGTTGCCGACAACTTCAACCGAATTCTTGTACATTCGATCACGACAGGCAAACTTATCCATCGCTTCTTTGGTTCCCGTATGGCGATCTCACCTAAGGTCGGTTTGATCGTTGTCGAAAATGTACCCGGCCGACTAGCAGTTTTCGAACTTTCGAGCGGCAGGCAGATCGATACCATATCGCTTAGAAAAGGAGCCGTCAGTCTGAGATTCTCTCCCAACGGAAAACAAATATTCATTCTAACTAGAGATCAGGTCGCTTACACCGTAGAGACGGCGAAAATTGGCAAGAATTGAATTAGGGTGATATAAGCAAGCGATGCCAATTGACGGATCGTGAAGCGGTTGTCCTACAATTAGTAAATACGGTGTCGAGAACCTTCCGGTCGCGGCTGAGATTCGCCTGATGCGGGCGTTATCCTTGGAACCTGATGCGGATAATACCGACGAAGGGAGAATAACAATGAAGGAACAGGTGTCAGTGGTCAGTGGTCAGTTGTCTGACAAAGAGGAGAGCGATCAGGTCAAGTTACCCGCGTCGCGCAAAATTTATGTCGAGTCCAACGGCTCGGCGGCCGATCAGAACAAACATAATTTACGGGTGCCATTTCGCGAGATCGCGTTGTCACCGTCAAAGGAGATGGACGGGACTTTGGTCGAGAACCCGCCGGTTCGTGTTTACGACACGAGCGGCGTGTGGACCGATCCGGCGGCAAAATGTGATGTCCGCGAAGGTTTGCCGGCTCTCAGACGCGATTGGATCGTCGCCCGGGGTGACGTTGAAGAGTACGCGGGCCGTGAGGTCCTGCCGCAGGACAATGGTTATTTGACGAAAGGTGCGGAGGAGATCGCAAAGGCCAATGAACGCGGGACGCTCGAGGAGTTTCCCGGACTTCGCCGTGCTCCGCTGAGAGCGAAAAATGGAGCGTGCGTCACACAGATGCACTACGCCCGCAAAGGCATCATCACGCCGGAGATGGAGTACGTAGCGATCCGCGAGAACCTGGGTCGGCAAGCCACGTTTGACCGGCTGACCATGTCGGAACGCAGCGACCGTTCGTCGCTCAATCATCAGCATAAAGGCGAATCATTCGGGGCCGCGATCCCTGAGTTCGTGACACCTGAATTCGTCCGCGACGAGGTCGCCCGCGGCCGTGCGATCATCCCGTCGAACATTAATCATCCCGAAAGCGAACCGATGATCATCGGCCGCAATTTCCTGGTTAAGATCAACGCAAATATCGGCAATTCGGCCGTCGCGTCGTCGATCGAGGAAGAGGTCGAGAAAATGCGTTGGTCGACGCGATTGGGCGCCGACACGGTGATGGATCTTTCGACGGGTAAGAATATTCACGCGACACGCGAATGGATTTTGCGCAATTCGCCGGTGCCGATCGGCACCGTGCCGATCTATCAGGCGCTCGAAAAAGTGAACGGCAAAGCCGAGGACCTGACTT